>NZ_JBBAYJ010000007.1 GCF_037153975.1 Aquipuribacter sp. SD81 | reverse complement strand
CGCCCCCGCGGCCGCGCCCGCTGCCCCGGCGGCGGGCCCGACTGCCGCACCCTCGCCGCGCCCGTCGCCCGGGCCGGGCGACCCGGCCGCCCCGTCCGTCTCGTCCTCGCTGTCGGGGACGGCGCCGGTGACGAGGTCGACGGGCTGGGTCGCGAGGTCGACGATCTCCGACATCCGCTGCGGCTCGTGCGGCGCGACGGCGGTCGCGAGGCCGTGGGCGCCCGCGGCCCACGCCGCGGGCGCGTCGATGTCGCCGAGCACCTGCAGCAGGTCGCGGCGCATCTCGGCGGCGGACTGCGGGCGCTGCCACGGGTCCTTCTGCAGCGCCCGCGCGACGATGCCGTCGATGGCGGGCTCCAGACCCGGCCGGCGGGAGGACGGCGTGGGCGGCAGGGTCCGCAGGTGGTGGCGCACGACGTCGCGCGGCGAGCCGCGGAACGGCGGGTAGCCGGTGAGGACCGTCATGAGCAGGCAGCCGACGGAGTACAGGTCGGAGCGGGCGTCGACGAAGCCGCGGCGCGCCTGCTCGGGGCTGAGGTAGGCCACCGAGCCGAAGCCGGAGCCGGCCTCGGCGAGCTCCTCGGTCCACTCCTCCTCGGCGTCGTCGACGACGAGCGTCGGCATGGCGCGCGCGATGCCGAAGTCGGTGACCTTGACCGAGCCGTCGCGCAGCACCATGAGGTTGTGCGGCGTGACGTCGCGGTGCACGAGCCCGCGCTCGTGGGCGTGGGCGAGCGCGCTCGTGACGTCGACGCCGATCTCGAGGGCGCGCTCCACCGTGAGCGGGGTGCCGTCGACGAGCAGGTGCGACAGCGGCTGGCCCTCGATCATCTCCATGACGAGGTAGGGCCGCGGCGCGCCGTCGACGACCGCCTCGCCGACGTCGTGCACCGCGACGACGCCCGGGTGGTTGAGCCGGGCCGCGGACATGGCCTCCGCGCGGAACGCCGCCATCGCCTCGGGGTCCATGGCGACCTCGGGGTGCAGCAGCTTGACCGCCACCTCGCGGCCGAGCCGCAGGTCGCGGGCACGCCGGACGACCGCCATGCCCCCGGTCCCGAGCGGCTCCCCGAGCTCGTAGCGCCCGTCGAGGACGGGCCGCTTGCCGATCACGTCAGGTCGGACCCCCTCGAGGTCCGGGACCCCCGACCGGACGCCCGCACGCGCGCCGCGGGCGCGGAGGACGGGACCGTGCGGTCCCCTCCCGCGCCCTCGCGCCGTGCCGTTCGTGCCACCTGTCGACCGTACTCAGTGCGCACGGCCCGCGCCGCCCGCAGCCGACCTCTCCACCCGACCGACGTGCGCCCGGAGGGCGGCCTCGGGGTCGACCCCCGCCGCACGCGCCGAGCGCACGACCTCGAACAGGGCCGCGCCGACGGTCGTGGCCGGGTCGACGGCGTCGACCGGCTGCTCGGCCGGGAGGTCGGGCACGGCGAGGCCCGCCCGCTCCAGGCGCGACAGCACCTTGTCGGCCCGGGCGAGCGCGGGCAGGTGCACGGGCACGCCGTCGAGCGGGCCGCGCGACGGCTTCTCGGCCGCCTTGAGCTCGTCCCAGCGCGCCTGCACGCCGGCGCCGTCCGGCTGGTGCTCGTCGGCGAAGACGTGCGGGTGACGGCGGACGAGCTTCGCGACGAGGGCGCGGGCGACGTCGTCGACGTCGAACGCGCCGCGCTCGGCCGCGACGCGGGCGTGGAAGAGGACCTGCAGCAGCACGTCGCCGAGCTCCTCGGCGAGCTCGTGCTCGGCCTCCGGCCGGGCGGCGGCGTCCGCCCGCTCGAGGGCCTCGACCGCGTCGACCGTCTCGTAGGCCTCCTCCACGAGGTAGCGCAGCAGGCTCGCGTGGGTCTGCTCCCGGTCCCACGGGCACCCGCCCGGGCTGCGCAGGCGGTCCATGACCGCGACGGCCTCGAGCAGGCTCGTGCCGGCCGCCGGACCGTCGCCGGCTGAGGCGGCGGCGGCCGGACCGTCGCTGGGCGGACCGTCGGTGGGACGGTCGGCCGGGGCGGGGTCGTCGGGCACGGCGGTGCTCAGCTCTCGGGCAGCGCCCCGCCGCCCGCCGGCCGCAGCCACTCGTACTCGTTGGGCAGGACCGCCAGACCGTCGCCGACCTGGCCGTAGCGCGGGTTCACCTCGACGTCGAGGTCCTCGACCGCGGCAGTGAACTCCTCGCGGGCGACGTCGGTCGCCTGGATCTGCTGGATCATCGCGCTCGTCGCGAAGAGCTCGAGGACCTGCTCGGGCACGTCGGGCAGCTCCGAGCCCTGCTGCTCCAGCTGGAGCTCGAGCTCGCGGCGCACCTGGGAGGTCGAGATGACGCCCGTGTACTCCGCGGCGATTTCGCGGGTGACGTCCTCGACGACGAAGAACGCGAGCACGTCCTGCACCGCGGGCGGTGCGCCGCCCTGGAGGAGCTCCGGCGGCAGCCCGTCCACGACCGCGCGGACGTCGGACTCCGGCACGACCCGGCCGTCGACGACGACGGCGGCGTTGGGCGGGCCGACGGCGGAGCAGGCCGACAGCAGCAGGCCGAGGCCCGCCGCGGTGGCGGCTGCGGCCGCGGCGCGGGCGAGGGGGGTGCGGGGCGTCATGGGGCGGTCATCCCTTCGCTGCGGCCGAGAAGGCCACGCGCCGGCTGTCCGCGGCGCTGTCGTCGGTGCTGCTGCTCGTGCCCGCCCCCGCGGCGCCGGTCGCGTCCGTGTCCGGCAGCGGCGCCGGCTCGGGCAGGACCGCGGTCACGAGGTCGCGGACCCAGCCGAGCAGGTGCGTGCCGTCCGCCGAGGCCGCTCCCGCGGCCGGCCGGCCGGGGGTCGCCCCCGGCAGGGGCACGAGGATGGTACTGACCTGCGGCTTGACGATGGTGCGCGGGTACAGCCGCTCCAGGCGCAGCCGCCCGGACTCCGGCAGCTCGACCGGGGCCAGGCGCAGGTACTTCCCCTGCACGCTCACGTCGCCGAGGCGGTAGCGGCGCAGGAACACCCGCAGCCTCGCCACGGCGAGCAGCGCCTCGACCGGTGCGGGCAGGCGACCCTCCGGGTCGGCACCGAAGCGGTCGCGCAGGTCGGCCGCCACCTCGTCGACGTCGCCGTCGGCCGTGGCCGCCGCGAGCCGGCGGTACGCCTCGAGCCGGAGCCGCTCCGCCGGCACGTAGTCGTGCGGCAGGTAGGCGTCGACCGGGAGGTCGAGGGTCGTGTCGACCGCCTCCTCCGCGTCGTCGCCGTCGAGGGTGCGTCGGTAGTCGGTGACGGCCTCGGCGACCATCCGCAGGTACAGGTCGAAGCCGACGCCCTCGATGTGGCCGGACTGCTCCGCGCCGAGCAGGTTGCCGGCCCCGCGGATCTCGAGGTCCTTCATCGCCACCTGCATGCCCGCGCCGAGCTCGGTGTTGGCGGCGATGGTGGACAGCCGGTCGTGGGCGGTGTCGGTGAGCGTGGCGCCGGGGCTCCACATGAAGTACGCGTACGCGCGCTCCCGGCCGCGGCCGACGCGCCCGCGCAGCTGGTGCAGCTGCGACAGGCCGAACTTCTCGGCGCGGTCGACGATGAGGGTGTTGGCGTTGGCGATGTCGAGGCCCGTCTCGACGATCGTCGTGCAGACGAGGACGTCGAAGCGGCGCTCCCAGAAGTCGACGACGGTCTGCTCGAGCTCGCTCTCGGCCATCTGCCCGTGGGCGACGCGGATGCGGGCCTCCGGCACGAGCGAGCCGAGGTGCGCCGCGACCCGGTCGATGTCCTGCACCCGGTTGTGGATGTAGAAGACCTGGCCCTCGCGCAGCAGCTCGCGGCGGACGGCGGCGCCGACCTGGCGGTCGTCCTGCGGGCCGACGTACGTGAGGATCGGGTGCCGCTCCTCCGGCGGGGTGGCGAGCGTCGACATCTCGCGGATGCCGGTGACGGCCATCTCCAAGGTGCGCGGGATGGGCGTCGCGGACATCGCGAGCACGTCGACGTTGGTCCGGAGCTTCTTCAGCTGCTCCTTGTGCTCGACGCCGAAGCGCTGCTCCTCGTCGATGACGACGAGGCCGAGGTCCTTGAAGCGGACGGAGCCGCCCAGCAGCCGGTGCGTGCCGATGACGACGTCGACGGTGCCGTCGGCGACGCCCTCGACGACCGCCTTCGCCTCGGCCTCGGTCGAGAAGCGGGACAGCGCGCGGACCACGACCGGGTAGCCGGCGTAGCGCTCGGAGAACGTCGACAGGTGCTGCTGCACGAGCAGCGTGGTCGGCACGAGGACCGCGACCTGCTTGCCGTCCATGACGGCCTTGAACGCCGCCCGCAGGGCGATCTCGGTCTTGCCGTAGCCGACGTCGCCGCACACGAGGCGGTCCATGGGGACCGTCTTCTCCATGTCGGCCTTGACCTCGTCGATGCTCGCGAGCTGGTCGGGGGTCTCGGCGTACGGGAAGGCGTCCTCGAGCTCGCGCTGCCACACGGTGTCGGCGCCGAAGGCGTGGCCGCGGCTCGCCATGCGCGCGCTGTACAGCTGGATGAGCTCGCCCGCGATCTGCTTGACGGCCTTGCGGGCCCGGCCCTTCGCCTTCTGCCAGTCCGCGCCGCCCATCTTCGACAGGGCGGGCGTCTCGCCGCCGACGTAGCGGCTCACCTGGTCCAGCGCGTCGGTCGGGACGTACACGCGGTCACCGGGCTGGTTGCGCTTGCTCGGCGCGTACTCCAGGACGAGGTACTCCCGGGTCGCGCCCTGGACCGTGCGCTGGGTCATCTCGACGAAGCGGCCGATGCCGTGCTGCTCGTGGACGACGTGGTCGCCGGGGCGCAGCGTGAGCGGGTCGACGGCGTTGCGGCGCCGCGACGGCATCTTCCGCATGTCGCGGGTGCTCGTGCGCTGCCCGGCGAGGTCGCTCTCGGTGAGAAGGGCCGCGCGCAGCTCCTCGCTGACGAAGCCGTGGAGGACCTCCGCGCACGTCACGTGGACGACGCCCGGCTCGGGCGGGGCGTCGAGGGAGTCGACGAGCCGGGCGGGGACGTCGGCGCGGCCGAGGACGCCGACGAGGTGCTCGGCGGGGCCGTGGCCCTCGGTGACGGCGACCAGGCGCCAGCCGTCGCGGACGTGCTCGGCGAGGTCGGCGGCGGCCGCCTCGAGGTCGCCGCGGTAGCCGCGGACGTCGCGGCCGCCGACGGCGACGAGCTGCGCGGAGCGGGCGTCGCGCACCTCGGCGTCGGCGGTGAGGGTCGTGGCGCTCCACCACGGCAGGCCGAGGGAGGTCGCGTGCTCGCGCAGGTCGTCGAGGGTGCGGAAGGCGCCGGTGGTGAGGCCGCTGTCACGCAGGTCGAGCGGGCTCGTGCCGCCGGCGCTCGCGTTGGACCACGCGGCCTCGAGGAACTCCTCCCCCGTGGTGATGAGGTCGGCGGCGCGGCCGTCGACGCGCGCGGGCTCGACCGTGACGACGAGCGTGCCGCGCGGGACGGCGTCGAGCAGCGTCGTCATGCGGTCGACGAGGACCGGGACGAAGGCCTCCATGCCCTCGACGGCCGCGCCTTCGGCGAGCCGCTCGAGCATCTCGGCGGCGCCGGGCAGGCGCTGCGCGAGCTCGGCGGCGCGGGCGCGGACGGAGTCGGTGAGCAGCAGCTCCCGGCACGGCGGGGCCACGAGCTCGGTGACCGTGCCGAGGCTGCGCTGGTCGGCGACGGAGAACTCGCGCAGCTCCTCGACCTCGTCGCCCCACAGCTCGACCCGGACGGGGTGGGGGGCGGTCGGCGGGAACACGTCGACGATGCCGCCGCGGACGGCGACCTCGCCGCGCCGCTCCACCATGTCGACGCGGTGGTAGGCCGCGGAGACGAGGCCGCGCACGAGGTCGTCGAGCTCGACCCGGTCGCCCGGGCGCAGGCGGGTCTCGGGCAGGTCGCCGAGGCCGTCGGCGAAGGGCTGCATGAGGGAGCGGACGGGCGCGACGACCACGCGCACCGGGTGCTCGCCCGGGTGGGCGAGGCGGCGCAGCACCTGCAGCCGCTCGGCGACGGTGTCGCTGCGGGGGCTGAGGCGCTCGTGCGGCAGCGTCTCCCACGCGGGGAAGCCGACGACGGCGTCGCCCGCGTCCGGGGCGAGGAAGCTGCGGAGCGCCCGGACCGTGTCGTCGGCCTCGCGCGCGGTCGAGGTGACGACGAGCAGCGGGCGGTGGGCGGTGAGGGCCGCGAGCAGCGGGGCGCGGAGGCCCTCGGCGCACGTGAGGTCGACGGCGCCCGCGTCCTCGTCGCGCGCGGGGTCGGCGAGGGCGAGCAGGTCGGTGACGGCGGGGTCCTCGGTGAGGACCGGCAGCAGGCCGGTGAGGGACATGGCTCCTGCGGCGGGTAGGGACTCTGGGCCCCGGACGGGGACGGTCAAGGATAGGTCGAGTGCGGTGGGCCGCCGGACGGACGGTCACGAGGCGGCTATCGTCCCAGCGACCACTGACAGGAGAACGGATGGCCTCCCTCCCACCCGTGCAGGTTGCCCCGCCCGACCACCCGCTCGAGACGGCCGAGGCCTGCGACCTGGAGCTCGTGCTCGCGGGGGTCCTGCCGAACGGCACGGTGCTCGGCGCCGGGTACCGACCACCGACACCCGACGTGGCCGACACCGGCACCGGCGTCGTGGTGCGAATCGCCCGGCAGGACGCCCAGCAGGCACTGCACGCCGGTTCGCTGGTGCTTCGGGACGAGGAGGCCACACCCCTGGCGCGCCTGACGGCCCTCGTGCTCGTCGAGGGCGAGTCGGCCGCCGAACCCCCCGGCGGGGTCGGACCCGTCCTTCTCCGGGGCCGGCCCGAACGGCTGCGCACGCGCGAGAGCGGATCGCTCGCCGACCTCCGTGTCCGCCTGGACGAGCGCGGTCGCGTGGCCCAGGGCAACGACAGGGACATCCTGCTGCTCACCCGTCCCCCCCCTGGCGGCCGACCGCGAGGTCCTGCGTGCCTGGGCGGCCTCCGCCGGAGCGCGGCCCCTCGTGCTCGTGCCGGAGGGCGGCAGCCGACGCCGCGACCTCCCGGCAGTCGTGGCCTGGCGCGTGGCGCGGGACCTCGCCCACGACCTCGCCCTGGACCGCCCCGAGGTGGCCGTCATACCGCTGCACCTGCGCGACGACAGCGCCGACGCCGGCGTCGCGGAGCGCGTGGGCCGCCTGCTCTCGACACGCGTCGCTCTCGTGCTCGGCGCTCGGGACCACGACGGCGCGTGGCTGAGGGTGTCCCAGGACCTCGAGGCGGGACGTGCTGTCGCGGTCGAGCCTCTCGGTCGGGCGCTCGTGCACCTGAGGCGCTGGCGACCTCCGCGCGACTCGCGGGGGCTGGTCGTCCTCTTCACCGGCCTGTCCGGCTCGGGGAAGTCGACAGTGGCACGGGACCTCACGACGGCGCTGCTCGTGCAGCACGACCGCGAGGTGACGCTGCTCGACGGCGACGTGGTCCGCCGGCTCCTGTCGGCCGGTCTCGGCTTCGACCCGGCCTCCCGGGAGCGGAACGTGCGACGGATCGGCTGGGTGGCCGCCCGCGTGGCGCAGCAGGGCGGGGTGGCCGTCTGCTCACCCATCGCCCCCTTCGACAGGACCCGTCGCGAGGTGCGGCGCATGGTCGAGGAGGTCGCGGACCTCGTGCTCGTGCACGTGAGCACCCCGATCGAGGAGTGCGAGCGGAGGGACCTCAAGGGGCTCTACGCCCGGGCGCGCCGCGGCGAGGTGCCGGACTTCACGGGGGTCAGCTCGCCGTACGAGGTGCCGACCGACGCGGACGTCGTCGTCGACACGACGCACCTCACGCGCGAGCAGGCCGTGTCTGCCGTCCTGTCCCACCTGCGCGCCGGCGGGTGGCTCGGGCCCGCCACCGGGGCCTGACCCCCCGCCTCCTCCTCCGACGTGACGCCGGGTCCCGGGCCCGGGTGCGTGACCTCGATCGCTGCACGACACCGCGTCTCCCGGTTCGCCGGACGCGACCCGCTGACGCCCATACCCTCGAAGGACAGGCAGTGGGAGGCGCGCCATGAGGACACGAGGTTGGAGAGCCGTCGGCGCTGTCGCCGCGGCTGCGGTCGTGTGGACGTCGTCAGGCTGCAGCACCCCGGACGAGCCCGCCGCGGCTGATCGGTCGGGTCCGCCGACGGACGCCCTTCCGGACCCTGCGCCGTCGGATGCCACCGCCACGACCGCCGCAGACGCGGGTACGGAAGCCGTCGACGAGACGTCGCAGCCGCCGACCGCCGTCACCGGCGCCCCGAGCGACCCGTCGCCGGCCGACGCCACCGGCACCACGAGCGGCACGTCCGGCGCCACGACCGCCCCCGAGGCGCTCTCGACCGCAGCACGCACGAGCTCCCCGCCGCAGGAGCCCGTCCGCCTGCTCGCCGTTCAGGTCTCGACCGCGGGAGATGCGGAGTCGCTGCGTGTCGAGACGAGCGGCGGAGCACCCGGCTACTCCGTGAGATACGTCGACGCGGTCCGTATCGAGGGGGAGCCGGTCCTCGTCGAGGGCGAGGCGGTGCTGGAGGTCGTCCTCGAGGCGGCGGACCCGAACGCTGACGAGGGGCTCGCTCCGGACGTCGCGGTCGAGCTCCTGCCCGAGCAGGACCTGATACGCGAAGTGCGCTTCGCCCGCTACCTCGACGGGACCGTGACGTACGCCGTCGGTCTGACCGACGTCGTCGAGTTCTCCGTCGAGGTCGACGGGAACGGCCTCACCCTCACCGTCGGGGACTGACGCGGCTCCAGCGACCAGAGGGCGGCGACCGGTCGGCCGCCGCCCTCTCGTTCTCAGGGCGCCGGTGCCAGGACGACGCTCGCCATCGTCGCGTTGCGCTGCGCGGAGTCGGCCACGGCCGTCAGGCCACCGGCGGTCCCGACGGGCACGGGGCCACCGGAGTCGGCCAGCAGCTCGGAGACGTGGCCGCTGCCGGAGCCTGCCCACTGGTGACGCTGCACCAGGCCGGTCGGTGCCGCCCACGACGTCGTCGAGGCGGACTTGTCCGCCCAGTAGCTGACCAGCCAGCTGCCGGGGACGGTGACGGGCACCTGCGGCGTGACATGGCCGGCGACCGTCTCGGTCTCGCTGGCGACGACGGCCCCGCCGGGGACCACCGCCGCGCCGCGGTACGCGGCGACGACGAGGTCGGCCCGCATCAGGGTCGGCGACGTGACGGTGACCGTGGAGTCCGCCCCCGCCTGCACGACGGTCGACCACACGGCAGTTCCGCTGCCGGCCGTAGTCGCAGCACCCTGGGCGGTCCAGCCAGCCGGAGCGCTGGCCCCTGCGGCGGCGTTGCCGCTCCAGAAGAGGAGCAGGGTGTCACCGGGCTGGGTCCCGGCCGGCAGGGCGACCGTCCACGAGCGCGTGGTCGTGGTCGAGGGGCTGCTGCTGACAGCGACCATCGCCACGCCGGACCGTGCCGGCTCGGCCACCACGTCCTTGACGCTCGTGGCACCCCGGTCGTCGGTGACGGTGAGTCGGACGGTGCGCGGGCCCGGCGTCGCGTACGTGCGGGTGACAGTGGCCCCCGTGACCGACGTACCGTCGCCGAGGTCCCACGTCCACGCCTGCACCGTGCCGTCCGGATCGCCGGACGCCGACCCGTCGAAGGTGCACTCCATCCCCGCGCAGCTGACGGTCGCCTCGGCGGTGGGCGCGGCGTTGCTGACGGCGACTGCGACGGTCGACGAGGCGGTCATGCCGTCGGTGCTGCGGACGCTGACGGTGGCCGTCCACGAGCCGGGAGCGTAGACGTGCTCCACGTCCGTCCCGGTCGCCGTTGCGCCGTCCCCGAGGGTCCAGGTGACGGTCGCGACCTCCACGCCCGCGACGGGGGCGATCTCGGCGTGCAGGCTGCAGCGCGTGCCGACGCACTCCGACGCAGCCGTCACAGCCGGCGAGGGGGCCGCGGCTCGCGCGAAGAGCGTCTGTGCGCGCCAGTCCACCCCGGTGCTCGCCGGGCTGCTCACGACGGTGTTCGTGCCGTTGACGGGTGCTCGGTCGCCCCAGGTGACGCGTGACAGCGCCCCCGTGCTCCCGTGCGCCCAGTAGAGCGAGCCGCCGGCGAGGAAGGCGCCACGCACGTTGCGCCAGTCGAGGCCGCTGAGGCCGCCGACGACCTGGAACCGGGTGGCGCCGACGATGCCGCTCTCGACCGAGAGGTAGCGCATGTAGAGCGCGTTCGAGCCGGACAGCGTGTAGTACATGCGGCCCTCGTCGTAGAACGCGGACGTGGCGCTCTGCATGTCGGTGGCGAAGGCCGTCAGCCCGTTGAGCTCGACGGTCTCCGGAGCGCCGTAGGAGGCGGCCGAGACCGTTCGGCGCGTCAGGACGCCGTTCGACATGAAGGAGTACAGGCGACCGTCTGCAACGAATGCGGCACGCACGCCCGCCCAGCCGGTCCCGGCTTCCGCCACCTGCTGGGCAGACTGGACGGTCGTGCCCGTGAAGCCGCTCCTGCGGACGAGCCGGTCCGTGGACCCGGACGGGGACACGAGGTGCACGTCGACGGGCAGCCCCGGAGCTCGCGGCTGCGGGACAGGAGCACCGCCTGCAGTCGGGAAGAAGGCGATCCGACCGCGGTAGAGGTACCGGGCGATGCGGTCCGTGTCGCTCGCCACGTACAGGCCGTCGGGCGTGGCGACGAGGTCCCACACGGCCTGCCCCCGGTCACGTCCGGGGTTCCATGCGAGAGGGACGCCGTTGACCGGGTCGAGGGCGGCGATGCCCTCACGGTCGACGGCACCGGGACCCTTGTAGGACTGCACGTAGACAGGGTTGTTGAACCAGCGCATGTGACCGCCCGCGTAGACGGCCGCGTCGGTGGCGGCGACCGAGTAGACGCTGTCGCCGCCCGTCAGGTTGAACCAGGTCGGCTCCTGGTTCGACCCGCTGCGGTCCACCTCCCACCGCGAGACCGCGTCGCACAGGGCGCCGCTGGCGGTGTGGCCACCGGTCGCGCCGATGACGAAGTAACGGCCGTCCGGGGAGATGTCGACGTCGCGCACGTCGAACTGCGTGTTGCTCGAGGAACCGCACTTGATGTTGAAGCGGTTCGTGGCCCACGAGGTGAGGGTCGCCGGTGACGTCGTGAGGTCGACCTGGGCGACCTGCACACGGGTCTGGCCGCCGACGGACCGGAAGTTGCCGATCATGACGAGACGGCTGCCGTCCGGCGTGATGTCGACCTTGTACACGAAGGGCGTGCCGTTCCAGACCGCCCCGGACACCGGCAGGTCGAGGTCCGGCATGACGGCGCCCGTCTCCGCGTCGAGCATCGCGAGGTACTGCCGCGCGTCCTGGCCGACCCGGGAGAACTTGCCGGCGACGACGAGCCGGTTCCCGTTGCGGGCCACGTCCATGACCGCCGCGTCGATGATCCGCGGGTTGAAGCCACGAACGGGAGCCCCGGTGCGCACGTCCAGCCGTGCGAGCTTGAAGCGGTTGGCCCCGTCGATGGTGCCGAACTGCCCGCCGACGTACACCGAGGTGCCGTCCGCGGCCGGCGCGAGAGTGCGCACGACGTCGTCCAGCACGGGGGCGAAGGACGGTATGAGCTCGCCCGTCCTCCGATCGAACGACAGCAGGTTGTGCCGGGCCACCACCGGCGAGCCCTCGGCGAAGTTACGGGCCTGAGTGAAGCGGCCTCCGAGGACCACGACGTCGCCGACGACGGCGACGGCGTACACCTCGCCGTCCAGGACGTGAGGCGTCTGGTTGGAGGGGGTGCCGGCCACCACACCGTCGTGGCGGGCCTGGACGGCGCCCGCGGGGGCAGCCACCAGGGGCAGAAGCGCGAGCACGAGGAGCCCTACCAGGAGGGAAAGACCTCGACGGACCATGGGGGCTCCTTGTGCGGTGACGGGTCGGCCGACCGCAGGACGCGGCCTGTCGGGGGTTGCGGGGGGCGGTGCGGGTCGCCACGCGCTCACGGCGCGGGCTGCACGACGACGGTGGCCATGACGGCGTTCCCGGTGGCGCTGTCGGCGACCGCGTCGACACCACCCGCCGCACCGGCGGCGGTCAGGCGCGTGTCGGCGAGCAGCCACGACATGTGGCCGGATCCGGTGCCGGCGCCGGTCTGGCGTACCTCGTGGTCGGCGGGTGCTGTCCACGTGCTGGTGGAAGCCGTCTTGTCCGACCAGTACTGCACGACCAGCGACCCCGCGGGGGCCTGCAGCTGAGGGGTGCGGTGGGTGGCGGTCGACGTGGTCTCGCGCGCGACGGCCACGGTCCCTGCGGGAACCGTGCCACCTCGGTACGCCGAGATCACGAGGCTGCCGCGGGCGAAGACGGACGTCGTCGTCCGGACCGCCGCGCCCGCGTCGGCCGCGGTCGCGACACGCGTCCACACCACACCCTGCATGCCGTTGGTGCTCGCCGTCCCGCGACGCTGCCAGCCGGCGGGGTCCGTGACCGTTGCGGTGCCGCTGTTGGTGCTGAACGCGGCCACGAGCACGTCGCCCGCGGCGACGTCGGTAGGGATCTGCAGCTCGTGGACCTGGGTGGAACCGGCGTCGGTGTCCACGGCCGAGCCGACGTGCTCCACGGCGCTGTCACTCACCTGGACCTCGCGGCTCAGCTGTCCACTCGCCCCGGCGTCGTCGCTGACGGTGAGCGTGACCTCGACCCCGCCTGGCCCGGCGTAGGAGTGCTCGACGACCGCTCCGGTCGCGGTGGCACCGTCTCCGAAGGTCCAGGCGTACGAGGTGACGGTGCCGTCCGGGTCGCGCGAGGCGGAGGCGTCGAAGCGGCACTCCAGGGCCTCGCAGGCGAACGAGAAGTCGGCGACCGGCGCGGCGTTGTCGGTGTCGACCTCGACGGTGGTCGTCCCGGTGGCGCCTCGCTCGTCCGTGACGGTCAGCGTGGCGGTCCGGGCACCGGCGGAGCCATAGCGGTGGGACACCTGCTCGCCGTCCAGCGTGGTGCCATCGCCGGTGTCCCAGCGCCAGGCGACGACCTGCCCGTCCGCGTCGGACGAGGCGGCGGCGTCGAGGGTGCACAGCAGGCCCTCGCACGAGACGGAGGCGCGCGCCACCGGGACGGCGTTGTCGGTGCTGACCTGCACCGAGGTCGACGCGCTGGCGCCGCGGTCGTCGGTCACCGTGAGACCGACCTGCACCGTGCCGGGTCCGAGATCGGCCGTCACGCGTCGACCGTCGAGCACGCGCCCGCCCGGGAGCGTCCAGCGCCACGCGACGACCTCGCCGTCGGGATCGGTGGAGTCAGCCGCGTCGAGGGTGCACCGGGTCCCGTCGCACTGGCCGCTTCCCGCGGCGGTCGGTGCGCGGTTGGGCGCAGTGCCCGGTACGGCGAACAGCGCCCGGGCCCTCCAGTCGACCCCGTCGCGGCCCGGACCGCTCACCGTCGTCGCCGGGCCGCTGGTGGATCCGTCGGACCAGGCGGTCCGCTTCAGGTCGCCCGTGGTCGCGTCGACCCAGTACAGGTGGCCCGACGCGAGGAACGCGCCGCGCACCTGCGCCCAGGCCGCACCCCCCGGCTGCGCCTCGAAGCGCTGGGCTCCGACGATGCCGGACTGAGTGGAGAAGTAACGCCAGTACAGCCGGCCGGAGTCCAGCCGCGTGAAGTACAGGCGGCCGTCCTCGTAGAACAGCGACGTCATCGCTTGGATGTCCTCGGACCACGCTGCGAGCCCGTAGAGGTCGAGCGTCGTCACCGGGCCGAACGACGTGCCGTCGTGGCTGCGACGGGAGAAGGTGCCGTCCACGTGGGCGGAGTACAACCGCCCGTCCACCCACACCGTGCCCCGTACGCCGTTCCAGGCTCCGCCCGTGACCGGCGCGGGCGCGCCCGCGGTCGCGCCGTCGAAGCCGAGTTCCACGGCCGCCACATCAGGGACAGGGCCACCGAGCAGAGCCGGGTCGACGACCTCGATCCCGTTCACCAGAGGGTTCTCGACGCCGTGCAGGAAACGGACGTCGATCGCTCCGTCGCTGGTGACGGGCACCCGCACAACGGTCGCGACGTCGTGCCCGGGCTGCGCGGAGAGGTCGAGGTCGTCCACCACGGTGGCGCCGTCGACGGTGATGTCGAAGACGCGCTGCCCGGTGCTCGCGGTGCAGGTGCAGCGGTTCGCCAGGTAGAGGCGCAGCTCCACCTGCCGCCCTGCCTGGACGGGGAGCGACCACGCCATCTCCTCCCCGCCGGAGGGGTCCCAGCGCTCCGAGGAGTACACGGCGCGCGGCGTGCCCGCCGGGACGCCGGCAGTGAGCGTCGGCACAGGCCCGTAGGACGCCGCGTTGCTGCCGGAGTTGCGCAGGGGAGACGTGCCCGAGCTGTCGGCCGACCAGTCGGGTCCGTCGTCGAGCGAGGCGAGCGCCGGCCCGCCGGCGTTGATGCGGTACAGGTAGCCCGGCGACGAGGCGGCGGCCTGGCTCCCGACCAGGGTGACGTCGACCGGCAGCGACGGAGGTGTCGGCTGGGGGACGACGGAGCCCCCCTGCAGCGGGAAGAAGGCGATACGACCCCGGTACAGGAAGTTGGCGATGCGGTCGGTGTCGCTGCCGGCGTACAGCCCCGTCGAGGTGGACAGCAGGTCGAAGACACCGCGCCCGCGGGCGCGCCCCGGGTTCCAGTCCAGCGGCATTCCGTTGGCTGGGTCGAGGGCCGCGATCCCCTCGCGCTCGACGGCACCGGGACCGGCCCGGTCGGCAGCGAAGGGGTTGTTGAGCCAGCGGTTGTGGCCACCGACGTAGATCACCGAGCCGGTCACGGCCACCGCGTACAGGGAGTCCCCACCGGTGTAGTTGACCCACTCCGGCTGCACGCCGCTACCGCGGTCGGAGCTGTCCCAGCGCACGGCCGTATCGCACAGGCTGGGCGGGCCGCTCCCGTAGCCCCCGACGCTCGTGGTGACGAAGTACGAGCTGTCCGGCGCGAAGTCGACGTCCTTGATGTAGTAGTCGAAGACGTCGTAGCAGTTGGCCTTGTAGCCGTCGGTCTGCCAGTCCAGCAGCGATGTCTGGCCGCCGGAGGTGTCGAAGGCGGCGATCTGCACACGGTCCTGGCCGTCGACGGTGCGGAAGTTGCCGATAGCGACCAGCATCCGGCCGTCAGGCGAGACGTCGATCTTGTAGACGAGGTTCTGGCTCACGCCGTTCGGCGGCACGCGGTGGACGCCCTCAAAGGCGAAGGACGTGGTGGCACGCAGCGCGCCCGTGGCAGGGTCGAGCTCCGCGAGCCGGCTGCGCGCCGTGTTGCCCACGCGGTCGAAGACACCCGCGATGAAGAGGCGGTTGCCGCTCAGCTTCGCGTCGTAGACCACGGCGTTCGGTGCTGGCGGGTTGAAGCCGGGCACCCGGGCCCCGTTGGACATGCTGAGCCGCACGATCTTGGGGACGCCGGCCCCGTTCAGCGAACCGAACTGCCCACCCACGTAGACCGACTGCCCGTCCGGTGCGGCGACGAGGGTGCGGACCGTCGCGTTGAAGGACGGAGCGAAGGACGGGTCGATCTGACCGGTCTGCTTGTCGAAGGCGAGGATGCGGTTGCGCGTCACGACCGCCGTGTTCCCGCTTGCGTTGCGCGCCTGCGTGAACGACCCGCCGAGCACGATGCGGCTGCCGACCTCGGCGACCGCCCACACCTCGCCGTCGAGCACGTGAGGGGTCGCGGTCGTCGGTACGGCCGCCACGAGGCGGTCGTGCGGCACGGTCTGCGCCGACGCGGGCTGCACCGCCTGGAGCAGGACCGCCACGAGTGCGACCACGGCGAGCGTGCTGAGCCGACGGACCGAAGCGCCTGCGCCCATGGCGCACCTCCACCACTGACAGTTAGGAACAGGCGCCACTATGACGACGGACCCGCCATGCTGTCCGGGGAATGTGACGATCGGGTACCAGCAAAGTCGGGTCGCGTCCATCCGGTCACGCTGCGTAGCTCGATGGAATCGGTGCGAAAGCCGCCTCGTGGCGCAAGTCAGGCGGGCACCATGGAGGCGGGCCCGAACCGGATGGGCGACGGCGAGGAGGGAGAGGAGCGGTGAGGACACGGGTTACGCCCGGACACGCCGTCCCGCACCCACGCGGTGAACTCGCGTCCGGCGGCGACACACCCTCGAGAGGCGTCCGCTGGCGTGACGGCTGGCCGCTGGTCGTGCTGCTCGGCGCCTTCCCGGCGTGGTGGGTTCTCGGCCTCGGCGTGCTCGGGTTCCTCCTCGCGACCGTCCCTATGGTCGCGTGGCTGGCCCGTCTGAGGCGCGTGGCGACTCCCCCGGGCACCGGCTGGTGGCTCATGTTCCTGCTGTGGGCGGCGGCGGGGGCTCTCGTCCTCGGCGCCGACGCCCCTGGAACACAGCCGACGACCCCGGCCGAGCAGGCCGTCGGCTACGTCTTCCGCCTCGCGTGGTACGTCGCGGCGACGGTCGTCCTTCTCTACGTCGGGAACCAGTCGCGCGACGGCTACCTGTCCGACGTCCGCCTGCAACGGCTGCTCGCCTCGCTCTTCCTGGTGACGGTGGCAGGCGGTTACATCGGCTTCCTCCTGCCGGACCTCGCCTTCCGGTCCCCGGTCGAGCGACTGCTGCCGTCCGGCCTCCCCGGTGCCGAGTTCCTCGGAAAGCTCGCGCACCCGGCAGTGGCGCAGCAGATGGACATCGGGGTGGACGTCACCCGCCCCTCGGCCCCCTACGTCTACGCCAACGACTGGGGCGCCATGTACGGGCTGCTCCTTCCCTGGTTCGTGGTGGCGTGGACCGCGCCGGGAGCAGGGTGGCGGCGGCACTGGTTCCTGCCCGTCCTCGCCATCTCCTTCCCGCCTGCCGTGTTCTCCCTCAACCGCGGCCTGTGGCTCGGCCTGGCGGCGGTCGCGCTCTTCCTCGGCGTGCGGGCCGCGCTGCAGGGGCGCTTCGCTGCGGTCGCAGCGCTCGGTGGGGCCGCCGTGGCGACCGGGTCGGCCCTCGTGCTCACACCGCTGGGTGCACTGGTGGGCACGAGGCTCGACAACCAGCACAGCAACAGCGGGCGGACCGAGCTGGCCGTGCGGTCGGTGTCCGCCGTCCTCGAGGGGTCACCCCTGCTCGGCTTCGGCTCGACGCGGGACGTGCAGGGCAACTTCTTCTCCATCGCAGGCGGCGACAGCGCCGCGTGCATCGGGTGCTCCACCCCTCAGCTCGGCACGCAGGGGCACCTGTGGCTGCTCCTGTTCGCTCACGGCCTCGTCGGCACGCTGCTCTTCGTGCTCTTCCTGCTGCGGCGCGCGCTGCCCCTGCTGCGCGACTCAGGAGGTCCCGGCACGGCCGCCCTGGCCTCCGTGCTCTTCTTCCTGGCCGTCTCCCCGTTCTACGACCTCGCCATGCTGCCCCTCTTCGTGCTGATGGCGGTGCTGGGCATGGCGTGGCGCGCTGAGGACCCGGTCGAGGTCGCCAACCCCCTCTCCCGGACGGTCCCGACCGACGCGCCGTGGCCTCGGCGAGAGGTCGCACGCGAGTGAGGGGACCGACAGCGCGTCGGAGCGCGGGACTCGACGCACTCACGAGGCAGCTGGCCCTGCTGCTGCCCGGGGACGAGATCACGTGGCAGCGGGGGGGTGGTACCGCCCCCGTCGCGTCGCTCGGCCTCGTCACGCTCCCTCGCGCCGCATCGCCACGGCTGCTCGTACCCGCCACCTCCAGCCGCGCAGCGGCCCAGGCGGTACTCGCGAGGGGCAGCGGTGCCGACCGGCTCAGGACCAGAGCCGCCCGAGGCGCGGCCGCGCTGCTGCTGCGTGCCGGCGCCGCCCGCACCCGTCGGGATCGGCTGCGCATCACCGGAGCGGCCACGGAGGCGCTCCTGCGTTCTCTGACGGACGCGGTGGGCCTTCCGATGGCCGGTACCACCCTCTCGATCGCAGTCGGGGCGCCGCGGGCCAACGCCAAGCCGGTCCTCGCCCTGCACAACCGCCGGGGCGAGGTCGTGCTGTGGGCGAAGACGAGCACGAACGACCTCACAGCGGGTCTCGTCCGTCACGAGCACCACGTGCTCAGCGCCCTGGCGACTCGACCACCGGCCAGCTTCGAGGCACCCGCCACCCTCGGCCTCCTCGACCTGGCGACCGGTCCGGCCCTGCTGATGCGCCCCCTCGTGTCAGCCTCGTCCCGTCCGGCTCCCGCGGACACGGTGCCCGCCGACGTCGTCGCCGTGGTCGCCGAGCTCGCGACGCGCGCGGGCGTCGTTGCGATGACCGCCGGGCGGTGGTCCCCCTTGGGGCCCGACGCACCGCGGGAGGCGACCGCGCTGCTCCACCTGTGGCACTCACGCCACCGTGGTCCCGTGCCCGTCGGTGCGTGGCACGGCGACTTCGGGCCGTGGAACATGCGGCGCACCGCCTCGCGGGCGCAGGTGTGGGACTGGGAGCGCGCGGAGACCGGTGCGCCCTTGGGCGTCGACGCCGTGCACTACGGCTCGCACGTCGTGCTGCGCGGCCAGGATGTCCGGGCGTCGCTGGAGCACCTCCGGGCCGTGGCCGTGCCTGCGGTCGAACGGGTGCTCCGGGCGGCCGGGGCACCCGATACGACGGCCGACGCGGTCGTCGACGCGTACCTGCTGCTGGTGCACCGGCGATTCGCCTCAGAGGGGGCGGCGGAAGGGACCGGGGCGGTCCTGGCCTTGGCCGCGCACTACGCCGAGGTGCTGCGGGCCCGCCCCGACCCGTCGGCGCCGCGACACCCGCACGACCGCAAGGAGACGGAGCACCCGTGACACCCCCGCTTCCCGACCGACTCAAACCCGCTGCCCGTTCCGCCCTCGCCGCGTGGGGACGAGCGACGTGGCGGTGGCGCATGGCGCCGGACTTCGTCGTGGCTGGGGCGCAGCGCTGCGGCACCACCAGCCTGTTCCGCGCCCTCGCCGCGCATCCCGATGTCGTCGCTCCGCTGCCGGGCAAGGGAGTGCATCACTTCGACACCGCGAGCGCCTACGTCCGTGGGCCGGAGTGGTACCTCGGTCACTTCCCCCTGGCAGCACCCGCGCGGACACGTACGGGCGGGCGGGCGAGGACCGGCGAAGCGAGTCCCTACTACCTGTTCCACCCGTTGGCGGCGGAGCGCATCGCCACGACCGTCCCGCTGGCACGCGTCGTCGTCCTGCTGAGGGACCCGGTGGAACGCGCCTTCTCCGCATGGAAGCAGGAGCGCGGGCGCGGCTTCGAGACGGAGGACTTCGAGCGCGCGCTCGACCTCGAGCCGGAGCGCCTCGCCGGCGAGGAGGAGCGCATCCGCAACGAGCCCGGCTACCAGTCCTTCTCCCACCAACACCACGCCTACGTCGCGCGGGGCCGCTACGCCGACCAGCTGGAACGCATGTCCTCGGCGCTCGCTCCCGGCACCCTCTTCGTCGCCGAGACGCAGGACGTGCTGGCCGACGACGGCGAGACCTGGGACGCACTTCTCCGGCACCTGGACCTGAGGGCGTGGCGCCCGCCCGAGGTCCCGCGGGCCAACGCCAGGCCCAGTACGCCCATGCCCGACCGTCTGCGGGCTCGGCTCGAGTCGCAGTTCCACGACTCGGACTCACGTCTCGCACCGTTCCTCGGGAAGGCTCCGTCGTGGCGCAGCTGAGCGGGCGGTCGCTGACCTGGTACGGCCAACGGCTCCGAGCCGACCGGCTGCTCGTGACCGGCGCGTGCGTGCTGGGGGCCGCGCTCGGTCTCGGGCTCGGGCTCAACGAGCCGGCTGTCTTCCGCTCCACGGCCGTCGTCGTCGCGACCCCGCAGCCCCCGCCCGGCTCCGGACGCGACGGCCTGCGCCGGGCGCCGACCGTCGACAGCGACGCCCAGCTGCTCACCTCCGACGTCGTCCTCACCGCGGCCGCGGAGCGCACCGCCTTCCCCGGCGGGGTCGCGGGCCTGCGCGACGCGTTGGACGTGACCGCGCGGTCGACCTCGCGGGTGCTGCGAGTGCGTGTGACCGCCGCCGACGCAGGCACCGCACAGGCCGGCGCGCAGGCGGTCGCCGAGGAGTTCCTGGCGGTGCGCACGGCCACCGACGACGTGCGCTTCCAGAGGGTCCGCGAGGCACTCTCGCTGCAGATCGCGAGCCTCGGCGGCCAGCTGGCATCGGCGGCGGAGCAGAGCCTCGACCCCGCCGACGACCCGGAGGTCGAGGCCCTGCGGGACGAGCTCGCCGCTCTCACCGGCGAGCTCACCACGACCCGCGCGTCCAACAACGCCTCGGGCTTCGTGGCCGAGGCCGCGCCGCTGCCCGAGACACCCGCGCGTCCCCACCTCCTCACCACGACCGCATCCGCCACCCTCCTCGGGTTCACAGCCGGGGCCACGACCGCCGTAGCCCGGGAGGCCGGGACCCGACCAGGAGCCAGACGATGACCCAGCACGCCGACCCTGCCCCGCAGGCCGACCCGGAGGCGTCGGGTGGGCACGACCCGCACGTCACCGTCGTGATCGCGACCCGCGACCGCCGTGAGCTCCTGGGCGTCGCGCTGAGGGCGGTCGCGGCCCAGGACTGGGTGGGAACGCTCGACGTCGTCCTCGTGTACGACCAGGTGCCCGTCGACGCCGAGCCACCCGCCCCGCCTGGGCTGGAGGTCCTCGCCGTTCCCAACTCGCGCACGCCGGGCCTCGCCGGTGCGCGCAACACGGGGGTGCTCGCCGCCCGCGGGCAGCTCGTCGCCTTCTGCGACGACGACGACGCCTGGCAGCCCGACAAGCTGCGACGGCAGGTCGCGCGGCTGCGGGCGGAGCCCGGAGCCGGCGCGGTCGTGACGGGGATCCGGGTGCGTTACGGCGACACAGTGGTGGAACGGGTCCCGGCCGTCGACCGCCTCGGCGCCGACCTGACCACCAGCCGCATGACGGGCGCCCACCCGTCGTCCTACCTCGTCCGGCGCGACCTCCTGACCGGGGAGGTCGGCCTGGTCGACGAGGACCTGCCCGGTGGGTACGGCGAGGACTACGACCTGCTCCTGCGCCTGGTCCGCGTCGCTCCGGTACTCGTCGAGCAGGCTCCGCTGGTCGACGTCCTGTGGCACCGGGGCTCGTTCTTCTCCCGACGCTGGCTGTCGATGGCCGAGGGGCTCGCCTACCTCGTCGCCAAGCACCCGGACCTGAGCCGCGACGCGAGGGGATCCGCGTGGCTGGCGGGGCAGCGCGCCTTCGCCCTGGCCGCGGCTGGCCGGCGACGCGAGGCGGCGGGGCTCGCGCTGCGCGCGTGGCGACGCGACCCGCGGCAGATGCGGGCACCGCTCGCGCTGGCCGTGGCAGCCGGCGTGCTGTCACCCGAGCGCGTGGTGCACGAGCTCAACCGGAGGGGGCGGGGCATCTGAGGCCGCCGCACTGCTCAGCGGCGGTAGCCGTACCAGAGCCGCAGCGGCAGCGTCAGCAGCTCCACGACGAGGCGGTCGAGCCGCGGCATGCGTTCGCGCCACTCGGTGTCGGGGCGCAGGTCGACGCGCCCGGTGCGGAAACGCATCGGGTTGCCCGCGACAGTGTGGTGCGTGGACATGGTGACCGAGGTGGCGTCGAGGTGGCTCAGCGACCCGGGCTGCACGTCGAAGCCGGCGAAGGACAGCACGCGTTGGAGCTCCTCGCGCGGGCGCGCGAGGAGGTCCTCGTAGCGGATGACGTCGACCGGCACGCCCAGCAACGACAGCGCGTGGAACAGTGCCCCGTACAACGACCAGCGCACGGCGGAGACCGCCACCCCGTAGCGCGGCATGTCCGCGGAGACGCCCTCACGACTGCTCGTGACCTCCGGTCGGCCGACGGTCTTCTGCCACGACCACGCCACTCCACGCGGGTCACGGGCGACCACGAGGCAGCGGAGGTCGAGCTCGCTCCGGCGCAGGAGGTATGCGAAGGCGGGGTGCTTGGACGAGTCGACGACGAGACCGGCACCCGAGCCGGCCGAGACGGCCCGGTACAGGGCGAGGTGGCGGTCGAGCAGGCGGCGAGCAGCCGCTCGCCGGCGACGGCGCAGCAGCCCGGTGACCAGCCCCGGCAGGTGCCGGTTCCGTACGACGTCGTAGCGGTCGATCACCACCGCGTCCGCCTCTGAGGGCGATGCCGGCCACCCACCGAGCGCCCGCTGCCCGACCTCCCGCCAGAACGGGCAACGACTGAACGGCTCCCCGCAACCGCACCTCTCGTCGTCGCGGACCCCGCGCTCCCACAGGTGCAGCACCTCACCGACGGCCACGACACCGGGTACGTCGCCGAGCATGCGTTCGAGGAGCGTCGAACCGGAGCGCCCAAAGCCTCCCAGCATGAGGACGGTGGGCAGGGCGCGACCGGAGGTGCTGTCGGGGCCTGTCACCGGCCCACTGTGGCAGCCGGGTGACGTCCGTGGGCACGATTGCTGTTACGCCCCGTGCACGTCCTCCGGTCGACCTACACTCGCCGAGGGGCGACACACGTCCCCCTCGAGGCTGGAGGCGGCGATGGACTCTCCCGTCGCGGTGCGTCCCGGACTGCTGCGCGGTTTGGTGCGGCGGCGCTGGCTGTCTGTCCTCGTCCTCACCGTCCTCGGTGCCGGGGCGGGGGCCGCCGCGGGTACCGTCCTCCCCACCACCTACACCGCCACGTCGGGCCTGTTCCTGGAGCCCCTGGCCGGCAACCCCTTCTCCCCCGTGACCGCAACGACGCGGAACGAGCAGATCGCCGCGCTGGAGACCGAGGTCGCACTGCTGTCCACGACCGAGGTGGCAGAGGCCGCTCGGGAGCGCGTACCGGAGCTCCCGGTGGACGCCCGCACGCACGTGGCCGCCTCGGTGCCGTCCAACTCGCAGGTCGTGGAGATCGCCTACACCGCCGACACACCGGGACTGGCGCAGCTCGGCGCCGATGCCTTCGCCACCGCCTTCCTCGCCTACCGGGTCGAACGGGCTGACCGCGTCCGCGGCGACGAGGCCTCGGCCCTGGACCAGCAGCTGGCTGACACCGCGGAGCTGCTCGACTCGGCCACCGACAGGCTCTCGGAGACCGAGGAGGGCACCGCGGGCGAGGTGCAGCTGCAGCAGCAGGTCCAGCTGTACGCGAGCCAGCTCAGCGAGCTCCAGGTGCAGCGCCTCGCGCTGGACTCCACGACTCCCCTACCCGGTGAGGTCATCACCCCGGCCGTCGTGCCGGTCGCTCCCGACGGGCTGCCCGTGACACTCCTCGTCCTCGCGGGACTGGTCGTTGGGGCGCTCGCGGGGGCGACTCTCGGGGTGTACCGGGAGCACCGTGATCCTCGCGTGCACACGTTGGAGGAGGTGTCGCAGCTCGGCACGGGCCAGGTCCTCGCGACCCTGGACACAGCCCGGCGGGGTCATGCGGACCGGGGCGACGGCTACCGAGCCCTCGGGGCTGCCCTGCTCGCCAACCTCCACGACGACACCGGCGTCGTCACCCTCGTCGGCGCCGACCCGACCACCGACTGCACAGCCGTGGCCGCACGGCTCGCCGAGGCCATGGTGCTCACCGGTCACCGCATCGTCCTCGTGTCCGACGACCCCGTGCTCGCGGCCGGCCGACCGCTGGACCGTGCGGTCGTCGCGGCCGTCGCGGTCGGCGCCGACCTCGAAGCCGGTGTGGACCGGCTGGGGGTGGAGGTCCGCCCGGGGCTGCGCGTCGTGAGCGTCGCGGGCAACCGCCCCGACGGTGCCGCCGGCGGGACCGACGACCTGCTCCAGCACCCACGCACCGCGCTGCTCCTGCGGGCGCTCGCCGACTCCGGCCACGTCGTCCTCGTCGCGGCGCCCCCGCTCCCACGCGGCGCCGGCCTGTCGCTCGCCGGCCTCGCCGACCAGGTCGTCCTGCTCGTGCGAGTCGGAGCGACACACTTCGACGACGCGGCCGCCGGTATCGACCGGCTGGCCCGGATCGGCGCGCCCCTCCTGGGTGCAGTGGCACAGCAGGGCCCTGTCGACCCGCCCACATGGTCCGCCACGTCCGAAGCCACCGACGCGGTGCCGGCCGGCTCGGCGCGGACCGCGGCGGCGAGCGAGCACGGCCCCGATGTCTGGGCGGACGAGGAGGGCGCTGCGGCCACGATCGACCGGGCGCTGTCCCGGACGGCCGGGCCGGACCACCCGCACACGTGAGCCCGTCCGCCCCCGCCGCGGTGGGGCGCTCCGGCGGCCCCGACAGCGCGTCGAGCGGCACCGCGCGTGGAGGGCTGCTCAACCTGCTCGGCACCGGTGTCTCCGCGCTCGCGCAGCTCGTCTGTGTCCTGGTCGTGACGCGCGGCGCAGATCCCGCGAACGCGGGGTCTCTCTTCGCGGGGGTGTCCGTGCTGCTCATCGGAGCGGCCCTGGCGCAGCTCGGCACCGACGTGTCGCTGGTCCGGCAGGTCTCCGTGTGCGGCCAACGACAGCGCCGCGCGGATGCTGTGCGCGTCACCCGCGACGCGGTGGTGGCCGTACTGGCGCTGGGGCTCGTCCTGACGGCGTCGCTTCTGCTGCTACCCAGCACGTGGACCGCCCGGGTGCTCGGCAGCGCCGACCCGACCGCGAGCGCGCTGCTCGTCCTGGCCGTGCCCGTGCTCGCGCTGCACGAGCTCGCGCTCGCTGTGACGCGCGGGACCGGCAGCATGCGACCGACCGTCGTCCTCGAGCGCGTGGCGCGCCCCCTGCTGCAGGTCGTCACGCTGTCGCTCGCCGTCACCTCGACCGACGACCCGAGAGCTCTGAGCGTGGCCTGGGTGCTCCCGTGGGTCGCCGTCCTACCGGCGTCCGCGGCCGCGGCCGTCCTCCACCTCAGGCGCATCCCCGACGGGGGACCCGTGGCCGAGGCCACGAGTCGTCGGGCCTTCTGGCGCTTCTCGGCGACAAGGGCGGTCGCGAGGACGTGCCAGGTCGCGCTCCAGCGCGCCGACATCATCATCGTGGCCGCGTTGGCAGGCGCGCCGGCCGCTGCCGTGTACACGGCGGCCACCAGGTTCATGGTGGTGGGCCAGCTCGCGGGCACCGCGGTCCAACAGGCCGCTCAACCGTTCTTCGCCCGACTCCACGCGGCCGGCGCCCGAGAGGACCTGCAGGCCCTCCTACGCCGCACCACGGTGTGGTCCGTAGCCGTCGTGTGGCCGCCCTACCTCGTCATGGCGCTCGCCGCGCCGTGGCTGCTCCCGGTCTTCGGCGAGGGCTACGAGGCGGGGGCCCCCGTCCTCACCGTGCTCTCGGTGGCGATGCTGCTCGCCACGGCCGCGGGACCGGTCGACGTCGTGCTCCTGATGGCAGGCCGCGGCGCGACGTCGCTCGTCATCACTGCCACCGCCCTGGCCGTCGACGTCGTGCTCTGCCTGCTGCTCGTGCCGCACCTCGGCATCCTCGGCGCGGCCGTGGCCTGGGCCGCGGCGATCGTCGTGCGCAACGTCGCCTCGGTGGAGGCGGTCCGGCGGTCGCCGGGGCTGAGCGCGGCAAGCCGCGACCTCTCCCGGGTCGTGGTCGGTGCCCTCGTCGTCGTCGCCCTGCCGGTGGGCATGGCGACCGGGCTGCTGGCCCCGCCCGCCGTGCTCGCCGCTGTCGTCACCGGCGCCGCCGTGCTGTGGCTCCTCCTGCTGTGGCGTGACCGGGACCGCCTGGGTCTCGGCGGGCTGCGACGCCGGTGAGGCGAGGCGGCGGCCGAGCAGTCGGAATCGTCCTGCTCGTGACGGCCGCATCGACGGCGGCGTGCGGCACCGGCGCCCCGGGCACGGGGGCGCCGACCGACGAGGGGGACGTCACAGCACACGAGCCGACGGCCACCGCGACGGACTTGAGTGACGACCACGCGCGAGGCACGGCGACGGCGCGGGTCGCGGCCGGTCGCGACGCGTGCTCGGCACCTGGGACCGCTGCGACCGTGCACCGGACCGAGGCAGACGGGCTCCTCGCTCCTGACGGCTCGCTCGAGGCGCGACACGTCGTGAGCAGTGACCTCGGCGACCTCACCATCGACTCCGAGGGCGGGTTGTGGTGGAGGGACGGCGCTGACGAGCCGAGGCGCCTCACCGACACGGGGGTGGTGCAGGTCGCGACCGACTCGAGCACAGCGGCGTACCGGACGACCGCGGGCGCCGTCCTCGTGTGGGGAGACAGCTCGGCGGGACAGTCCGGTCAGGTCCTGGACCTGCCGGTCGCCGACCCTCGTCGGGTGATCGACGCAGGGGGCGACCCGCTCGGGGATGTCGTGGACGTGGCCGTCGACGGGCGCACCCTCGCAGCCGTGACCGGTGCGGGCACCGTGCTGGTGTGGGGGGACGGTCGCTCAGGCCAGCTCGGACCCGGGCGGGACCCGGTCGCGGGGGCGGCGCCGGCACCCGTCCTCGCTGCCGACGGCAGGCCGCTGACGGACGTGGTCGACGTCGCGGTGGGTGGCCAGCACGTGCTGGCGCTCACCGCGGACGGCCGGGTCCTCTCATGGGGGTCCGACAGCCACGGTCAGCTCGGGCGCGTGGGCGGGCAGGACCGGGACGGGGACGCGGTCCCCCGGCAGGTCCCCTTGCCCGGGACCGTCACCGGGGTGGCCGCTAACGAGCTGGACTCCTACGCGACGCTGGCCGACGGCACGGTCATGGCCTGGGGGAACGCCGAGAGCGGTCAGACCGGAACGGACGCCGTTGACACGGTCCTGGCAGTTCCGCAGCAGGTGGTGGGCGCCGAGGACGTCGAGTGCGTGGTAGCCGGTGAGGCGTTCGCCGCGGCGCTCACCTTCGACGGGAGGGTCCTGACGTGGGGTGCAGGCGGCGCGGGGCAGCTCGCTGCGGCCGACGAGCGTCAGCGCCGGACGGCCGGCCTCGCCCTGGGGGACGACGCCGCACCGGTGACGGGCGTCGCCTGGCTCGGGTCCGGGGGCAGGGTCCTCTTCGCGGGGGTCACCGGCTGAGGACGGACGACAGGCCCCCGAGCTGTGCTCGGGGGCCTGTCCTCGGAGGGCGTCAGCTCCGCTTCGCGAGCCAGTCCACCGCATACGGGTTGCGCTCGAGGCGGCTCTCACCGGCCGCGCCACCGGTCCCCGGCCAGTTCCAGTTGAACCAGGCGTAGGTGACCGAGCCACCCTCGCGGGTCAGGCGGTGCGAACGGTCCAGCCAGCTCGCCTGTGCGCGCAGCTTGCTGTCGGTGATGTCTCCCTCGATCGTGTACCCGGCAGCCATGAGGCCCCAGGGCTTGCCCGGCGCGTACGTGGCCATGGCCTTCTGGACGCGAGCCACCTGCTCGGGGATGCGGTCCTTCTCGCCGTACTCGTAGAAGGACCACAGGACACCGCCGAAGTCGCTGGCCGGAGGCGTGAAGTCCCGGAGGTCCCAGCCCTTGTTGTTGTAGGGGTCGACCGTCCACTCCTGCCACTCCACCCACGGCAGGCTCACGCCGTGCTTGCGCGTGATCTTGGCTGCCTCGGTGTAGGCGTTGCGGTAGGCGGCCTGGGACGCGTCGTCGAGCAGGTTGTCCTCGGGCTCCTGGTAGATGTTGTAGATGAAGAGGGGCTTCCACTTCGCCGGGAGGTTCGTGATGACCTGCTCGAGGCCGGCGTTGTCGTGCGTCTTCGCGGTCAGCTGGATGGACACCGGCTTGTCGCCCAGCTTCGCGGCGAGGTCACGGAAGGCCGTGTCCCAGGCAGGGAGCTTTCCGCTGGGGAGGTAGCGGACGCAGCCGGTGTAGCCGTAGCCGATGGTGCGGACGCACGCGTCCGCCCACGACTCGCCGTCGTTCTGCTGCACGGAGGCCGCCATCGGGTAGACGGTGGCGGGGGCCGGCACGACGGTGGGCGCAGGGCTGACCGTCGGGGTCGGGCTGACCGTCGGGGTCGGGCTGACCGTCGGGGTCGGGCTGACCGTCGGGGTCGGGCTGACCGTCGGGGTCGGGCTGACCGTCGGGGTCGGGCTGACCGTCGGGGTCGGGCTGACCGTCGGGGTCGGGCTCACCGTCGGGGTCGGGCTCACCGTCGGGGTCGGGCTCACCGTCGGGGTCGGGCTGACCGTCGGGGTCGGGCTGACCGTCGGGGTCGGGCTCACCGTCGGGGTCGGGCTCACCGTCGGGGTCGGGCTCACCGTCGGGGTCGGGCTCACCGTCGGGGTCGGGCTCACCGTCGGGGTCGGGCTCACCGTCGGGACAGGCGCGACGACGGGGGCCTCGGTCCACGTGACCGCGAGCCGCGGACGCTTGGCCGCGTCCGAGCTCTCCAGCGACGCGAAGTAGCTGGAGGCCTGCACGCCACCGGTCGCCACCAGGGCCAGGTTCACCGTCCCGTTGCCCCGGACCGCGGCCGAGACGTCGAAGACGAGGTCCTTGCCGGCCGCCGGCTTCCCGCCGCGGCTGAGCAGCGAACCCACCGCCGGCCGCGTGTTCCAGGTGAGGGTCGTCGCGTCGAAGGCGCTTGTGCCATGGGCGTTGAGCGTCGCGCTCGTCGACTTCGTAGCGTGCACCCGCAGGACGGCCTTGATGTCGGTGGCGGTGCTGGGCACCCCGTCGACGGCGAACTTGAGGTACGCCGTCCGCGTGTAGCTCTTCTCCTTGACCCGCAGCTCCGTGACCTTGTTGAAGTTCGTCGAGGGAGAGAGCGCATCGACGTACGTGTCGGCCTTGGGGTTCAGCACGACGGTCGACGTGGCGGACGAGGCGGCGGCCAGCTGGGCGGAGCCGGCCGCTGCAGAGGCGGCGGACGAGCTGATGAGCGACGGGAGGAAACCGACAGCCAGTGCTGCGGCGACCAACCGGAGCGACGTGCGCCCGGCACGTCGCTGGGGGGACCGGTGTGTGGACATCTGGGTGAAGCCTTCTGTGGGGGGCAGGGGCAGTGGTGACGTGTGCTATCGACTGCCGAGGGAGTCCCTTGAGCCCGTCGGGCACGACCGGGTCGCACGTCCATCTCTCGGGCGGCGGCGGTTAGGCCGATCGGGGTACTCTCGATCGCCGACCGAACGACCGGTCCTGGGCATGGACGAACGGTCGTTCGGGCGCAACTCGTCGGTGGCGGGGGCCTCCAGGCAGGTCGCGCTGTCACGTCGGGCGACCCGCCGACCTAGCGGTGTCGGCAGGCCGGGCTCATGAGGCAGCAGTGGTTGCTACGCCGGCACGAGGCGGCCGCATGCCGGCCGCAGCCGGACAGTACGACGACGCGACGGGGTGTCACAAGTTGACCACGCAACGTCGTGCTGGACCGCCCCTCGCTGCTGCTGCGCGAGGAGGGGTACACGAGGGTCGCGTCCGGCGCGTGCGTGCTGGTCGGCAGCCTCGTCGCTCGAGCCCGTCAGACGGCCGTTCGCGACCCTGACCTCGGAGCAGGCACACGCCTGCGCAGCCAGGCGAGGAGCCCGCGCCGGGGACGCTCAGCCACCATGAGGTCGACCCAGTCGCCCAGGCGCTCGGACACCTCGGTCAGGTCGGGACGCCGGGGCGGGACAGCGTAGGCGGACGGGTCTTCCACGGCGGCGTCGAGGACGTCGACCAGCTCCGGCTCGCTCGACACGTGCACCGCCATGAGCTCTTGGGACATGCGCTCGACGAAGGCGACCTGGTGGTCGTCCACGACCTCGCGGTAGCGCGCGAGACGTGGCACCGCGATCGGCAGCCGACCGCACTCGAGCGCGTCCATGACGGAGCCGGGACCGCCCTGCACGACGACCACGTCGGACGCGACCATGGCCGCCACCAGGTCGTCGTGCGGCACGAGGTCGAAGGCGGTGACGCGGGGGTCGGAGGCCATACCGAGAGGCAGGGGCGTGCTCCCGTGCTGGACCACCAGGTGGACGTCCGCCTCGGTCCCGGCGAGCCACGTGTCGAACCACCCCAGCAGCCGGTCGAAGCGGTGGTGGTCGGTCCCGAGGGTGACGAGGACGGTGGTCGCCATCAGAAGAGCCTGCCCACGACGCGACCCTTCGGGTACGCCTGACGCTGCTCCTCCCACTGCAGGAGGAAGAGGTCGCTCAACGGGGCGCACAGGCGGCCGGTCAGCGTCGGCATGGTGATGCGGTCGTAGACCTCGAGGTAGACGGTCCGGACGCCGAGGGCCTTCGCGACGACGAAGAACGGCAGCGCGACCCCGGCTCCGGAGCTGACCACGACGTCGGGACGCTCCCGGAGCAGGACGGAGACCGCCAGCAGGAAGTTGCGCACGAGGGCGACGAGGTTGCGGGTGGTGGGGTGATAGGCCCACCAGGTCCGCTCCCCCGCGAGCAGGCTGCGCGCGTCGGGCTTGTCGAAGGTGACCCAGGACCGCTCGTGCTGCGACCACCACTCGCTGAGCCGGACCAGGTGCGTGAGGTGACCGCCCGTCGAGCACACGAGCAGGACGCGCAGCGTCGCGTGCTGCCGGGTACCCGCCACCTCGCCGGTCCCCGCAGCCTCGACGGCGGGCGGGGCGTCTGACCTCGGGCCGGGGAGCACCTGCAGCCGGGTCGACGCGGCAGAGCGGTGCCGGGCGGGGTGCCCGGGCTTGTCGTGCCGGAAGAAGACCGTCGACATGGAGCCGCCTTCCTGCCGGGCCGCCCCGTCACGAGGCAAGCAGTGGTTTAACGCTGCGTTAACTCTGCACCCGTGACCGCCTCCGTGTCTCGCTCTCAGTGAGATTGCACCCGTCCGGAGGCGCAGCGTCGACACGGACGGTGGCGTCAGACGGCCCCCGCGCAGGACGGCGTCGCTCTCGGTGGTCCGTACGCGCGCGCCTGCCGGGAAGACGCCACACCGGAGCGCGACGGGCACTAGCGTCGAGCGACCCGCTCCGTGCCACGCCGACACCAGGAGGCCCTGCCGTGGACCTCGACCCCTTCCTCGTCGCCGCGGCCTTCGGCATCGGCATCGTGGTCGGCCTCACCGGCATGGGCGGCGGCGCCCTCATGACGCCGGTCCTCGTGCTCTTCTTCAACGTGCCGCCGCTCGCGGCGGTGTCGAGCGACCTCGTCGCCTCGGCCGTCATGAAGCCGGTCGGCAGCCTCGTGCACCTGCGGCGCGGCACCGTCAACCTCGACCTCGTCAAGTGGCTGTGCGTCGGCTCGGTGCCGACGGCCTTCTGCGGGGTCCTCCTCGCCCGCGCGCTCGGCGACGGCGAGGACGTCCAGGCTGTCATCAAGACGGCGCTGGGGGTCGCGCTCCTCGTGGCGGCGACCGGGCTGACGATCCGGGCCTACCTGCGGCTGGTGGAGCGGGCGCGCAACCGCGACGGCAGCGCGGACCCGCTGCCCCAGGACCGGCCCGAGGTGCGGGTGCGCGTCCTGCCCACCGTGCTCGTCGGCGCGGTCGGCGGCCTCGTCGTCGGCATCACGTCCGTCGGCTCCGGCTCGCTCATCATCATCGCGCTCATGGCGCTGTACCCGGCGCTCAAGGCGAGCTCGCTGGTGGGGACGGACCTCGTGCAGGCCGTCCCGCTCGTCGTGAGCGCCGCGATCGGTCACCTGATCTTCGGCGACTTCCAGCTCGGACTCACCCTCTCGCTGCTGGTCGGCAGCGTGCCGGGCGTCTGGGTGGGGGCCATGCTCTCCTCGCGGGCCCCCGGCGGGCTGGTGAGGCGCGCGCTCGCGTTCGTCCTGCTCGCCTCCGCGCTCAAGCTCCTCGGGGTCCCCGACCTCGAGACCGGCCTCACCCTCGTCGCGGTCGCGCTCGTGGCCCCCGTGCTGTGGATGCTCGTGCGCCGCCGCCACGGGTTCCCGGCGCTCGCGTCCACCGAGCGGGCCGCTCTGCGACGCAGCGAGCACGACGGGCAACGGACCTAGGAGCCACGCTCCCCTACGAGCCCACGCACCCCGACGCCGTCGACCGGCCGGCGACCGGCCGCAGCTCCGTGACCAGCTGCTCCACAAGCCGCAGGGCGAGGGCGACGATCGTGAGGGTGGGGTTCGCCGCGCCGCCGACGGGGAAGACCGACGAGCCCGCGACGAAGAGGTTCCGGTGCCCGTGGACCCGGCAGTCGGGGTCGACCACCCCGTCCTGCGCCCGCGCGCTCATCCGCGTCGTCCCCATGTGGTGGGCCCCGCCCTGCGGCGTGCTCGGCCCGTCGGGCCCGAGGGTGCTCACGACCCGCGCCCCGAGCGTCTCGCCCAGGGCCGCCGTCACGAGCTGCTGGTTGCGCACGATCGACGTCCGGTCGCGCGCCGTCAGGCGCCAGTCCAGCTCCGCGAGCGGGACCCCGAGCCGGTCCGTCCCGGCCGAGAGCCGGACCCGGCTGAGCGGCGACGGCTCCTGCTCGGCCATGACGTGGACGCGGAACCGTTCCTGCCCCGTCGCCGCGGCGCCGCGGGCGTGGGAGCGGCGCGCGACGGCGTACCGCAGCAGGTGCGGCGCCCCCCGGAGCAGCCGACCCACCGTCGACGCCGTCACGTGGCCGTGCCCCGGCTCGTGGCGGGCCCGGCGCAGCGCCGCGTAGGCCTCGACCACGTCCTCCGGGACGGTGCCGTCGTGCCCGAAGCCGGGCGTCCCCTCGCCGCTGTGCGCCTTGACCTTGTACACGGCGCGCAGCAGGCCCTCCCTGCGCAGCACCTCCCCCGGGACGGCGTACTTGCGCTGCAGCGGGTGGCCGTCCTCCACCACGACGTCCCACCGCTCGGGGACGGTCTCGAGGTCGGGCGCCCCGGGCCGCGGCAGCGCCACACCGGAGTGGAAGTGCGGGTGCTCCATGAAGTGGCGGCCGACGTGGTCGTGGCCGTTGCCGACCCCGGCCGCCAGCACCGACCGCGACGCGAGCAGCAGCCGCGCGTTCTCGATCGCTCCCGCCGCCAGCACGTACACGCGCGCGCGGACGGACGCGTCCCCGCCCGCGAGCGAGCGTGCGCGCAGCCCGAGGACCTCGCCCGACCCGGGGTCGACGAGGACCTCCGTGGCGCTCGTGTCGGGCAGGAGCCGCACCCGGGCGGCACGTCGGAGCTCGGCGGGCAGCCGCTCGGTGAAGACGCTCCGGTGGACGAAGGAGTACACGTGCCGCTCCAGCGGGCCGCCCGCGAGCGCCTCCGCGGGCGCCCCGCCCGCCATCCCCAGCAGCTCCCGGCTGCGCGCGTAGAACGGCCGGAGCACGTCGTACGACAGCGGCCACCCCGGCCCGCCGCCGACCGCGTCGAGGTCGTCCGGCTCCAGCTCGCGCAGCCTCACGAAGCCGCCACCCAGCGGCGTCGGCACCCGCCAGCGCAGGCTGCTGCCACCGACGCCGGCGCTCCGGGTCGCCGCGGGGTCGTACGGCAGCCCGACGTTGCGGGTCGACGTCACGTCGACCCCTCCGGCCGGCGGGGAGCCCGGACCCGCCTCGAGGACGAGCACGTCGAGGCCCGCGGTCGACAGCTCGCGGGCGAGCGTCAGACCGGCCGGGCCGGCGCCGACGACGCAGACGTCGGCCACCAGGGTCGGTGGCTCGGGAGCGGCGGGCCGGTCGGGCACGACGGAAGAGTGGCACGCCGTCGAGACGCGCGGGCCCCGATCCGCGGACCGGTCGCCCCGTCGCCGACGAGGTGGTCCGGAGCCCACCGACCTCAGCCCCGCAGGACCCCCGACAGCGCCCGGGTCAGGTGCGGGGCGACGGCGGGCACCGCGTACCTTTCGAGCGCGAGACGGCGCGCGGCGGACCCCGCGGCGGTCCGCGCCGCCGCGTCGCGCAGCGGGCGCAGCGCCCCGACGAGGCCGTCGACGTCTCCCGCGGGGAAGACGGCGCCCGCCTCCCCCACGGCCCACGGCAGCGGGCCCACGTCGCTCACCACGACAGGTCGGCCCATGAGCATGGCGTCGACGAGCTTGAGCGGGAGCTGGGCCCGGGCCCAGCCGTAGTCCAGCGACGGAATGACGACGACGTCCGCGTCGGCGGTGAGCGCGGCGGCGTCGACGGACCCGTCGAGCCGCCCGGTCCAGGTCTCCCACGGGCGGGCGTCGGCCGGCGCGACGTCGGTGACCAGCAGCTCCCAGCCCTCGCCGGCGAGGCGCGCGACCGCGTCCCGGAGCAGGTGGATGCCCTTGTGGGCCTTGGCCGTCCCCACGAAGGCGATCCGGCAGCGCGCCTGGCTCGGCGCGGTGCCGGGACCGGGGTCCACCCGCGCGTGCGGGACGACCACGCCGCCCCAGCGGCGCTGGAGCACCGGGTTGGACACCGTCGTGGGGCTGCGCCGCGACTGCACGGCGAGCCGGGCCTGGCCGGGCAGCGTCCGCCACCGCTTGACGAGCTTGCGGGTGGTGCGCCAGGCGGTCGGTGCCGCGGCGACCGTCCGCGCCTCGATGTCGGGGTCGTCGATGTCGGCGAGGTGCGCGACGCCCGGGTGCCTGCGCAGCACGCGGAGGCCCTGGCCGAGGCTCTCGGGCAGGGCCTTGAGCGTGAGGAGCACGTCGGTGCCGTCGCCCACCAGCTCGTCGAGGGCGCGCGCGTCCGTCCGGTGCAGCCGCGTGGCGAAGGGGGTGGCGGCCAGCGAGGGCAGCACCTCCCCCGGCTCCGTCGTCACGACCGTGACCTGGTGGCCGAGGTGCTGAGCGACGGCGTCGAGGCAGTGCGCCCTCAGCAGCTGGGTGTCGGAGAAGGCGGCGGTGAGCAGGGTGAGACGCAGACCCGTCGGACGGTCGGCGCCGGCGCCCCGTGCGGACCCGGCGTCCGGCCGGCCGGCGGTTCCGACGCGAGCGACGTCCCCCGCATTCGTCTCTGGCACGGCGGAACAGTGGCACAGGGCACCCGCCTCGGGGGCGGCTTTCGCCCGCAGCCCGGACCGGTGACGCGGATCCGTCACCGTGCGTGGCCGTCCCGCTCCTGCCGTGCTGCGACCGGGTGAGGGCGCCGCCCGCGTGCTGGGCCACCGGCGTGAAACCGCACGGCACCCCCACGGGTGGCTCTAGGCCGTCCGACGCGATACCGATCGTAGTGACATGCCTACTCCCCGTAAAGCCCTGCCAGGGGGCGATGCCCCTCGTCGACGCCTCCTCCACTCCGCCGGGGGGTCCTTCGTGACGCTGGGCGTCCTCGCCGCCGTCTGCCTCGGGACCGTCGTCGCGCCTCCGGCCACCGCCTCGACCCCCGCTCCGGTCAAGGTCAACGTGGGCGGGCCTGCCCTCGGCTCGACCGCCGGCTCGTGGTCGTCGACCGCGAGCGTGACGCACAACGGCCGGGTCCTCAGCACCCCGACGCTCAAGCTCTCGCCCACGCCGCCCGCGGCGCAGGCGGGCATGCTCAAGGACGCCGTCTACAGCGGCGCGACCCGAGGGCTGAGCCTCTCGGTGGGCAACCTCGCCCCCGCCGGCTACGACGTCTTCGTGTCCGTGTACGAGGACAGCAAGCCCGTGACGTTCGACCTCAGCGTCGAGGGCAGGAAGGTCGTGACCGGGGGCAGCTCGGGGCCCGCCGGCAGCTGGAAGCGCCTCGGACCGTTCCGCACGACGCTGCCCGACGGCCGGCTGGACCTGTTCGCCTCGCGCGGCGCCCTCAACATCGCCGGCGTCGAGCTCGTGCCCACGGGCACGACCACGGCCGCCCCCGCGCCGAGCCCGTCGCCCACCCCGACCCCCACGCCGACCCCGACCCCCACACCCAGCGCGGCCCCCACCGCGACCCCCGCGCCCGCCCCGACCCCGACCCCCACCCCGACCCCGTCCTCGACGCCGGCACCGTCCTCGGCGCCGACCCCGACCCCCACGCTCACCCGGTCACCCACCCCCACCCCGTCCCCCGACCCCGTGCCGATCACCTCGCCGACGCCGACCGGCGGCACGAGCGTCGCCACGCACGGGGCCCGCCCGGACGACGACACCGACGACACCGCCGCCATCCGCGCCGCTCTCGCGGCCGCCGCGAACTCCGGCGGGGTCGTCACGTTCCAGTCCGGCGTCTACCGGGTGAACGGCACGCTGCAGGTCCCCGACGCGGTCCGCGAGGTGCGGATGGCGCCCGGCACGGTGCTGCGCCAGTACGGCAACCCCAAGTGGGGCACGCTGAGCAAGGTCGGGACGGTGACGTCCTCGTCGTGGGCCGTCAGCCCCGCGCCGCGCGGCGCCCGCACCCTCACCTTCGCCAGCACGTCCGGGCTGAGCGTCGGGTCGTGGATCCATGCGATCTCCGACGACTCCTACGCCGCGCACAAGCCCATGGAGCCGGGACACCTGCGCAAGGTGGTCGCCATCAGCGGCAACGTCGTGACGCTCGACACGCCGCTGCACCGGCCGCTGAGGACGGCCCCGCGCGCGGTCCAGGTGCGCCTGGCGGCACCCGTCACCATCACCGGCGGCGTCCTCGAGCACGCCGCGAAGCTGTCCAACACGTGGCCCGCCCTCACCCTGCACTACGTGGCGCAGCCCACCGTCGCGACGGAGATCCGCCAGCACGGCGCCTCCGGCGTCCAGGTGAACGGCACCGTCGGCGGCCGCTTCGACCTCGTCGTGCACGACCTCGTCGACGACGAGGCCGGGAAGCGCTTCGGCTCCGGCCGCCACTACGGCTACGGCGTCGAGACGGCCGGACCGGTCCGCGACCTCCTCGTCACCGGCTCCTGCTGGGCCGTGCGGCACTGCTTCACCACCAACGCGGCCTACCAGGTGGTCGCCGACTCCGTGCGCGGCCAGGGTGAGCCGGAGAGCATCCGGGTCGACATGGACGTCCGCGACACGACGTCGACCGGCCTCGACACGCACGAGCCCGGCTACGACATCTCCTTCGCCGGCTCCACCGTGACCAACCCCGGTCGCTACAGGGCAGCGGGCTCCACGAACGGCAAGGAGGGCGGCGGCGGCATCTTCATCCGCTCGCGCCTCACGACCGTGGAGGACGTCACCATCCGTGGCGCGCTCGACAGCAACATCACGGTGAGCCCGCCCGCCCCCTACGCCCCTGCCTGGGCGCCGGACGAGTGGCCCGTCATCCGCTCCGTCTCCGTCCTCGACGGCCGCGGCGCGAGCGGGATCGAGCTCAACCAGCCGGCCCACGTCGGCCCGGGCACGCTCGTCCGGTCCACGACGCAGCCGATGGGCATCCGCCTCAAGGCCGGCGCGGCCGGCTCGCGCATCTCCGGGGTGACCGTCGACTTCTCCGGGACGCCGACCGTCGGCGCCTACGGCGTGCACGGCGCGACGTACGCCACGCTCTCGGGCATGACGTACATCGGGGTCAAGACCCCGACGTACTGAGCACGGCGGTCCGCGGGACCGGCACGACGGGCGACCGTCGGGCCGGTCCCGTCGTCGTCCGTCCGCCCGGCCGCGCCCGCGCGTGGCGTCCGGCTGGTTCTTCCCGACCGGCACCACGGCCCGCCCGGCTCCCCTAACCTGACCACGACCCGACCCGGGTCGACGGGACCACCCGTCAGCGACTCCGACGGCGGGAGCCCTCCCTCACCATGCCACGACACGAGCCGGCCGGCGGCCTCCGCCAGCGCGTCCTGCGCGGCGGGATGTGGAGCGTGGCGGAGGCGCTCGGCTCGCGGATCATCACCACCGTCGTCTTCCTGCTCCTCGCCCGCCTGCTCGACCCCGAGGCCTTCGGCCTGGTCGCGCTCGCGCTCGTCTTCGTCGCGCTCACCCGCCTGCTCGTCGACCAGGGCTTCGGCTCGGCGATCGTGCAGCGCCAGCAGCTGACGAAGGCCCACCTCGACACGGCGTTCTGGACGTCCATCGTGCTCGGGCTGCTGCTCGGCGCGCTGCTGATCGCGCTGTCCCACCCCCTCGCGGCGCTGCTCGACAGCCCGGGCCTCGCCCCGGTGCTGCAGGTGCTCGCGAGCGTGGTGTTCATCGGCTCGCTGACGAGCACGGCCACGGCGGTGCTGCGCCGGGACTTCCAGTTCCACCGCCTGGCCGCGCGCAAGCTGGCCGGGGCCGTCATCGGCGGCGTGGCCGGCGTCGCGGCCGCCCTGCTCGGCGCGGGCGTGTGGGCCCTCGTCGTGCAGGCCGTCGTCCAGACCGTCGTCGGCACGGTCATGCTGTGGGCCGTCACGTCGTACCGGCCGGGCCTCACGGTGTCGAGGTCGGCGTTCCGTGACCTGTTCGGGTTCAGCAACTCCGTGCTCGGCATGACCATGCTCAACTTCCTGAGCAAGCGCTCGGACGACCTGCTCATCGGGGCGGTCCTCGGGCCCACCGCGCTCGGGCTGTACTCGGTCGCCTACCGCCTGCTCAACCTCATGAACGAGGTGCTCACCCGGGCCGTGGAGCTCGTCGCGCTGTCGGCGTTCTCGCGGCTGCAGCACGACCTCGCCCGCCTCAACCGGGCCTACGGCGAGGCGATCCGGACCTCGGCCGCGCTGTCCGCGCCGTCGTTCCTGCTCGTGCTGGTCCTGGCGCCCGACGTGGTGCACGTGTTCCTCGGCGACCAGTGGCTCGCGGCCGTGCCCGTCATGCAGGCGCTCTCCCTCGCCGGCATCGCCCACGCGCTCGGCGCGACCACGACCACCCTGCTGCTGTCCCAGGGCCGCTCGCGCACGGCGCTGCACCTCACGACGGCGACGACCGTGCTCAACGTCGTCGGCTTCCTCGTCGCCGTCAGCTGGGGGATCGTCGCGGTGGCGCTCGCGCACACCGTCCGCGCCTTCGTCATGCTGCCGGTGTCGGCGTGGCTGAGCCGCCGCATCCTCGGCTTCCGCTGGCGCAGCTGGCTGGGCCACCTCGCGCCGGCGCTCGGCAGCGCCGTCCTCATGGCCGGCGTCGTCGAGGTACTCCGCCGCTTCGCCATGGCGGACGCGGGTGCCCCCACCCGGCTGCTCGTCCTCGTGCCCCTCGCGGCGCTGGTGTACGCCGGTGCGCTGCGGCTGCTCTCCCCCGCGCAGTTCCGCGCCCTGGTGGGCTACGCGCGGACCGTGCTGACGCGGGGTGCGGTGCGGGCGGCCGCCACGGAGGAGACGGAGCCTGCGCGGGATGCGCCGGAACGGCCCGAGGAGGCGTCCGCGCTCGCTAACCTTGGCCGCCGGGACGGGGATCCGGACGGCGGCGCGCAGCACGAGCAGGGCTCGGGGCGCCCGTCGGCGCGCGAGGACGGACGGTAGATGGCTAACGAGCACGGGCTCTCCGCGAGGGCCGAGCCGGTGGCCGCGGACGGTGCGCCCGGCGCGGACTGCGTGCTGGTGGCGGGCAACAGCCGCTCCGGCACCACGATGCTCGCCCGCATGCTCGGACGGCACAGCGCCGTCACCGCCCTGCAGGAGCTCCACTTCGTCGAGGAGCACTGGACACCCGGCGAGGAGGCCCTCCCGCGCGAGGCCGCCGTCCGGCTCGCCGAGCGGCTGCTCCACAACGCCCGCGAGTGGTACCACACGCCGTTCCGCCCGGGTCGCTTCGCCCCGGACGCCGAGGCGGTCGTGGCGCGGTGCCTCGTGGACCGGCCCGACGGCCGCGTGCCGGCGGCCGCCGTCCTCACCGGCGTGCTCGCCCACGAGGCGCAGGCGGCCGGCCGACGCGTCGCCGTCGAGCAGACCCCGCGCAACGTCTTCTTCCTCCGGTCCCTGCTCGAGGAGGTGCCCGGTGCGGTGGGGGTCGTCCTGGTGCGCGACCCGCGCGACGTCATGCTGTCGCAGAAGAACTGGTGGCGCCGTCGCTTCCGCGGCACCACAGGCGTGCCGCTGGTGACGACGCTGCGCCAGTGGGCCGACTACCACCCGCTGACGACCAGCCTGATCTGGCGCGGCGGCGCCCGGGCCGGCCTGCGCGCGGGCACCCACCCGCGGGTCGTCTCCCTGCGCTTCGAGGACCTCGTCACCGAGCCCGCCGCCGAGCTCGCCAGGGTGCTGGACCGGGTGGGCCTGAGCGCCGAGCCCGCCATGCTCGACGCGCCCCGCATCAGCTCCTCCAACGCCGGCGACCGCGGCGGCACGGGGGTCGACCCGACGGTCGTGGGCCGCTGGCGGGACGGGCTCGACCGCGCCGAGGTGTGGATCAACCAGCGCGTGACCGCGGCCGAGGCACGCGAGCTCGGCTACGCGCCGGTCGACGTCGGCCTGCCCCTGCCGGGTCTGCTGTGGTACGCCCTCACGTGGGCGCCCCGGACGCTGCTGGCGGTGGCCCTCAACCGGTCCCGGACCAGGAGCCTCGTCTCCTCCGTACGACGGAGGCTCGTGCCGTGACCGCAGCCGGCCAGGTCCGCCCACGCGCCGGGGCCGACGACGACGTCGTCGGCGCCGCCGTCCCCGCCGCCGCCGTCCTCGCGCCGTCGACCGAGCCCGCGCCCCTGCGGGCGCTGCACCACCCCGCCGGCGCCGCCGTCGCCGCCCTCGTCGCGGCGGCCGCGACGGGGGTGCTCGTCGGGGTCGGGGGGACCGCGGTGCTCGCCGCCGTCGTGCTCGCCCTCGGTCTGGTGGCCGCGGCGCTCGCCCCGCGTTTCCCCAGCGCCCTCCCGCTGCTCGCGCTCGCCTCCGCGGTCACGCCGCCGCTCGTCAGCCTCCCGTTCCTCGTCGTCGTGGGCGGCAAGTCCCTGTTCCTCAGCGACGTGCTCCTGCCCCTGGCCGTGCTCGTCGCGCTGCGTCGACGGGCCCGCGTGCCCCGCCTGGAGCTGCTCGCGTGGTTCTACGCCGCCGTCATGCTCGCCCAGGCGGCGGTCGGGGTCGTGCAGCGCCAGCCGTTCGAGGCCTTCACCCAGGACCTGCGCGGGCCGCTCTACGTCGTCATGGGCTTCCTGGTCGTGAGCCGCCTGGCGACCACGCGCGGGGCGCGGGCGGCCGTGCGGGTCGCGCTGCTCGTGCTCTGGTACACCGCGAGCCTCATGCTCGTCACGATCGCGACGGGCACCGAGCTGCTCGCCGGGCGCACCGAGAACGTGCGCGCCTTCGACACCGTGCAGACGCTCGAGATCGACGCGACGCGCTTCATCGTCAACAGCAAGGGCCTCGCCTTCCTCGCGGTGGTCGTGGGCGTCGCCGTCCTGGCGTCCCGCGTGTCCACGCGGCACCAGCGGCTGCTCGCCGCGGCCTGCCTCGTCCCCGGCGCGGTCGTCACCTTCCTCGGCTACGCGCGCGCGACCATGCTGGCCCTCGCCCTGTGCCTGCTCCTGCTCGGCCTCCTCGCCCGTCGCCTCGGGCTCGACTGGACCCGGCTCGGCGCCGCGCTGCTCGCCCTGGCCGCCCCGGCCGCGCTCCTCGTCCTGTCGGGCAACGGGTCGCTCGTCAACGACCCCGACGGCAACGCGCTGGCCCGCCAGGTGGCCGGCTTCGAGGCCCGGGTGCTCGACGGGCTCGACGAGGAGGGCGCCAACAGCCCCGGCAACCAGTACCGGCTGCTCGAGAACCGCTACGCCCTGCAGGCCGCGGCGGACAACGCGCTCTTCGGCCTCGGGATCGGGGCGGACTACCACCCCCGCTTCGTGCAGGACCCGACGCTGCAGGCCTTCAAGGCGAACCCGGACTTCGGCTCGCGCTTCATCCACAACGGCTGGCTGTGGTACCTCGTCAAGACCGGCGCCGTCGGCCTCGTCGCCGCCCTGCTGCTGTTCTTCGTCCCCGTGCTGCGGGCGGTCGGCGGCCGCGTGCCTCCCGCGGGCACCGGCGTGGTGGCGATCGCGCTCGCGGTGGGACTGGTCGGCCTCATGGTCATCCACCTCTTCGAGCCCGACATCCACCGGGTCGGGACCGCACCGCTGTTCGGCGCCGCCCTCGGCTACCTGTCCCTCGTCACGACCGCCTCACGACGACCGTCCGCGAACGCTGGAGCCACGACATGAAGATCGCCCTCATCGGAACCCGCGGCGTGCCGGCGCGGTACGGCGGCTTCGAGACCGCGGTGGAGGAGGTGGGACGCCGCCTCGTCGACCGCGGGCACCAGGTGACGGTGTACTGCCGGGGCGGCGGCGCCGACGCCCCCGCCCGCCACCTCGGGATGGACCTCGTGCACCTGCCGGCCGTCCGCCACCGGACGGCCGAGACCCTGAGCCACACGACGCTGTCCGTGCTGCACCAGGCGCTCCGCCCGGCCGACGTCGCCATCGTGTTCAACGCTGCCAACGCGCCGCTGCTGCCGGTGCTCCGCGCCCGGCGCATCCCGACCGCCGTGCACGTCGACGGCCTGGAGTGGCAGCGCGGCAAGTGGGGCCGCGCGGGCCGGGCCTGGTACCGGCGTTCCGAGCGCCTCGCCGTCCGGTTGGCGGACGCCCTCATCGCCGACGCCCGCGGCATCCAGGACTACTACCGGCAGCACCACGGCGCGCCGAGCTGGTTCATCCCCTACGGCGCCCCGGACACCGCGGCGGTCGGCAGCGACAAGCTGGCCGGCTACGACCTGCGACCGGACGGCTACCACCTCGTGGTGGCCCGCATGGAGCCGGAGAACCACGTGCACCTGAGCGTCCAGGGCTACGTGCGCAGCCGCGCGGAGCTCCCGCTGGTCGTGGTCGGCGGCGCGCCGTACGACAACGGCTACGGGGCGGACGTCCGTGCCGCGGCGGGCGGGGACCCCCGCGTCCGCTTCCTCGGTCCGGTCTGGGACCAGGACGCGCTCGACCAGCTGTACGCGCACTCCCGCACCTACCTGCACGGGCACTCCGTGGGTGGGACGAACCCCTCGCTGCTGCGGGCCGCCGGCGCGGCGGCCCCCGTGACGGCCTTCGACGTCGCCTTCAACCGCGAGGTCGTGGCGGAGGAGGGCCGCTACTTCTCCACCGCCGACCACGTGGCCGAGGCGCTCCACGAGGCCGAGGACGACCCGTCCGCGACGGCCGGGCGCGGTCGGCGCGCGCGCGAGCTCGTGCTGCGGCGCTACTGCTGGGACGCCGTCACCGAGGACTACGAGCAGCTCCTCGAGGCGACCCGGGCCGGTACGGGCCACCGGCCGACGGGCTCGTGCGCGGCACCCGCCGCGCCGCTGAGCTACGCGTCGGCGCACGACGATGGCTGAGCGCCTGCCGACGTTCCTCCTCGTGGGCGCGATGAAGGCGGGCACCACGAGCCTGCACGGCTACCTGTCCTCGCACCCGGACGTCTTCATGTCGCCCAACAAGGAGCCGGACTACTTCGTCCTGGAGAAGACCTGGTCGCGGGGGGAGCAGTGGTACCGGGAGCAGTTCCGCGACGCGCGCGACGAGCACGCCGTCGGCGAGGCGTCGACGAGCTACACGAAGTGCACGGAGTTCGCGGGCGTGCCGGAGCGCGCCGTCTCGCTGCTGCCGGACGTCCGGGTCGTCTACCTGCTGCGCGACCCGGTGGAGCGCATCCGCTCCATGTACCTGCACAACGTCATCGTCGGCCGGGAGCACCGGCCGCTGCCGCAGGCGGTCCTGTCGGACCCGATGTACCTCGACGCGAGCCGCTACGCCATGCAGCTGTCCCGGTGGGACGCGGTCCTGCCGCCGGAGCGGGTCCTCACGGTCCTGTCGGAGCACCTGCGGGCCGACGCCGCGGGCGTGCTCGCGCGCACCGGTCGCTTCCTCGGTGTCGACCCCTCGGGCTTCGACCTGTCGCCGCAGCGCCACAACGACACGGCCACGCGGCGCAAGGACACCCCGGCCACCCGCCTCGTGCGCTCGCTGCCCGGCTACCGGCACGCGCTGCGCCTGGCGCCGCAGCCACTGGTCCGCGCCCTGCGCACCGCCACCACCCGCACGCTGCCCGAGGCCGACGGCGTGCTCGACGACACGACGCGCGCGCGCCTGCTCGACGCGCTCGCGCCTGACCTCGAGCGGCTGCGCGACCGGATCGGCGACGACATCGACCGCTGGCGGCTCGCCCCCCGACCGTCCGCGCGGGCGGACGGCGAGCGCCTGTGAGGGTCACGGTCGTCGCGATCTCCGACCCCTGGGAGAGCGCGCACGGCGGGACGCTGCGCACCCGCGCCCTGGCCCGCGGGCTCCTCGAGGCCGGCGACGACGTCGTGTGCCTGTTCCCCGCGGGCGAGGCGTCCTCGCGGACGGAGGCGGGCGTCCGGCTCGTGGGTGTCGCGACCGCGACCACGGGCGGGCGGCGCTGGCCCGGGCCCGTGCGCGCGCTCAAGCGCGCGCTGCTCCCCATGCCCACGGAGGCGGGTGCCCGCTCGCGCACGCTCCTGGACGCGGTCACGGCGGAGCGCCCCGACGTCGTGGTCGTCTCCCAGCTGCCGTACGCCTGGTACGCCGAGCAGGCGGGGGTCCCGCTGTGGCTGGACCACTCCGACCTGTGGAGCGACTTCATCGGCCGCGAGGTGGCGGCCCGCCGCGGGGTGGCCCGGCTCACCGCGCGCCGCCAGCAGCGCGGGCTCGAGGTCACCGAGACCCGACGCAGCCGGGACGCGGTCGTGACGACCGCCGCCGGCTGGGTGGACGCGACGACGCTCGGCGCCCGCACGGGCCGGGACGTCGGCTGGCTGCCCACCCCCGTGGGCGAGGGGGTCACCGCCGCGCGACCTGTCGCCGGTGACCGGCCGACCGCCGGGTTCCTCGCCAACTTCGGCTTCTGGCCCAACGTCGACGCCCTGCGGCTCCTCGACGACGTCTGGGCGCCGCGGCTGCTCGCCGACGGCTGGCGCGTGGTCGTCGCCGGGCTGGAGAGCGACCGCATGCAGGTCCGCCCGGGGGTCGAGGTCCTCGGCCCGCTGGCCGACGTCGCGGACTTCTACGACCGGGTCGACGTCACCCTCGCCCCGATCCGGCTGGGCGGCGGGATGAAGGTGAAGGTCGTGGAGTCGATGCTGCGGGGCCGTCCGGTGGTGTCCACCGCGCTCGGCGTGGAGGGCTTCCCCCCGAAGGTCCGCCGGCTCGCGCACGTCGTCGACGCGCAGGCGCCGGCCTTCCCGGCCCCGGCCGGGCTGGCGGCGCCGCTCGCCGACGCGGCGCCGGAGACGCTCGCACCCTTCACCACGACCGGCTTCACCGCCACGGTGGCGGACCTGCGCGAAAGGATCCTGCGATGAGCACCGCGAGGCGCGCGGCGAACTGGCTGGTGCGCCGGGTCCGCCAGGACCCCGGCTACACCATCCACCCCGACCTCGACGGGCGCGACGTCGCCGCGGAGGTGACGCGGCGCGGCGTCAGCGCCGTCCGCGCGGTCTGGTCGCTGCGCGGCGTGCGCGGCGGCCGCCTCCGCTTCTGCGAGAACGGCGTGCAGGTCCGGCACCGTCGGCACCTCAGCATCGGGTCCGGCTCCGTGGTGGAGGCCTACACGCGGCTGCACTGCCTGAGCGAGCGCGGCTTCCGCATCGGCCGCCGGGTGACGATCGGCAAGTTCGCGATCCTCGAGGCCGGCGGCGTCCTGTGGAACCGGGGCGTCGGCCTCCGGATCGGTGACGGCTCCTCCGTGGGCGACTACTGCTTCGTCGGGGCGAGCGGCGGCGTGTGGATCGGGGACCGCGTGCTCATGGGCCAGCGCGTCTCGATCCACAGCCAGAACCACGCCTTCGACGACCTCGACCGGCCGATCCAGGCCCAGGGCGTGACCCAGGCGGGGGTGCGGATCGAGGACGACTGCTGGCTGGGGTCGGGCTCGGTGATCCTCGACGGCGTCACCCTCGGGCGCGGCTGCGTCGTGTCGGCCGGGTCGGTCGTCACGCGCTCGTTCCCCCCGGGCTCGGTCGTCGCGGGCGTCCCCGCGCGGCTGCTGCGCACCCGGGGCGGCGGGGCCGCGGATGCGTGAGCGAGCCACCTCGGGCGCGCTGCAGGCGCTCGGCCCCGGGCGGTCGTGGGACGGCCTCGTCGTCGTCGTCGCCGGGGTCACCTGGGAGGGCAACCGGCTGGGCGCCCAGCACATCGCCGAGCGGCTCACCCGCTGGGCCCCCGTGCTCTACGTGGACCCCCCGCGCACGCCCATGTCGGTGCGCCGCAAGCCGTGGATCGCGGAGTCCGGCCGCGAGCCCCGGCTGCGCCTGGTCGCGGACCGGCTCGCCCGGCTCACGGTCATGGTGCCGCCCCTGAAGTCACGGCCGGGCGGGCGCGAGGTCGCCGAGCGCGTGCTGCGGCACCGGGTCAGGGGTGCGGTGCGGGCCCTCGGGGGCTCGGTGCGGGCGACGGTCGTCATCCCGCCGCACTACCCGGCCTTCCACGTGGGCGAGGCCCTGCGCGTCCACCTCGCCTCCGACGACTTCGCCGCCGGGGCGGGCATCCAGGGCGTCTCCGAGGCGTGGGTGCGCCGGCAGGAGCGGAGGGTGGCACGGGACGCCGACCTCGTCGTGGCCGTCTCGCCGGTCCTGCAGGACAAGTGGCGCCGCCTCGGCACCGACCCCGTGCTGTGGACCAACGGCTGCGACGTCGACCTCATGGCGCGCGCGAGGACCGTCCGGCCCGCCGCGGACGTCGCCCTCCCCCAGCCCGTCGCGGGGTTCATGGGCACCCTCTCGGAGCGCACGGACGTCGCGTGGCTCGAGGCCGTCGCACGCACCGGACGGTCGCTGCTGCTCGTGGGGCCGCGCTCGCACACCGCGCCCCAGCAGGCGCTCGACCGCGTGCTCGCGATGCCGAACGTGCAGTGGGTGGGCCGGCGGCCCCACACGGAGGTCCCGTCGTACCTCGCGCACATGGACGTGGGCCTCGTGCCCTACGCCGACGACGCCTTCAACCGGGCGAGCTTCCCCCTCAAGGTGCTCGACTACCTCGCGGCCGGCCTGCCCGTCGTCGCGCGGGACCTGCCGTCGGTGCGCTGGCTCGGCACCGACCACACCGTGCTCGCCTCCGACGCCGGCTCGTTCGTGGCCGAGGCCGTCCGCGCGATGGACGCCCCGGTCGACCACGACGCCGTGGCCGGCAGGCGGGCGGTCGCCGCCCGGCACGGCTGGGACGCGAGGGTCGCGGAGCTCGCCGCGCTGCTGGGGCTCCCCGGTGCCTGAGCGGCGACCCCGGGTGCTCGTGTGCCACCCGTCGCCCGACGTGTACGGCGCCGACCTCATGCTCGTGCGCACGGTGGCCGCCCTGCGCCGACGGGGCTGGGACACGCTCGTGACCGTCCCGGAGGACGGCCCGCTGCTGCCGCGGCTGCGGCGGACCGGCAGCCCGGTCCGGCTCCTGCCGGCACCCGTGCTCCGCAAGTCGCTGCTGTCCCCGCTCGGGCTCGCGCGCACCGTGCTGACGGCGCCGGTCGACCTCGTCCGCCTCGTCAGGGCGGTGCGCGCGCTGCGCCCGGACGTCGTCTACGTCAACACCCTGACCCTGCCCCACTGGCTCGCGGCGGGCCGCCTGGCCGGCGTGCCCGTCGTCTGCCACGTGCGCGAGCTCGAGTCCGAGGTCGCGCCGCTGGTGGCCTGGTGCCTCGTGGCGCCCCTGCGGCTCGCGAGCAGGGTGGTGGCGAACTCACGGGCGACCGCGGCCTTCCTGCGTCGCCACCACCCGCGGCTCGCGCCGCGCACGGACGTGGTGCACAACGGCTTCGACTTCCCGCCCGGCCCCGGACCGGGCCCGAACGGTCCCCGCCCCCGCGTCGCGCTGGTCGGACGGCTGAGCCCGCGCAAGGGCCAGGACGTCGCCGTCCGCGCCGTCGCCGCCCTGGCCCGTCGTGGCCGTACTGCCGAGCTCGACCTCGCGGGCTCGGTGTTCCCGGGCTACGAGTGGTACGAGCAGGAGCTGAGGGACCTGGCCGCGGAGCTCGGCGTCGCCGAGCACGTGCGGTTCCTGGGCTACGTCGACGACGTCTGGCCGGTGCTGGCCGAGGCCGACGTGGTGGTCGTCCCGTCCCGCCTCGAGCCCTTCGGCAGCGTCGCGGTCGAGGCCCTCGCGGCGGCGCGGCCGGTCGTCGTCAGCGACGTGGGCGGCCTGCCGGAGATCGCCGCCGGGGAGGCCGCGGCCTCGGTCGTGCCGCCGGAGGACCCCGAGGCGCTCGCCGACGCCGTCGCGGCCGCGGCGGACCTCGCCCGGACCCGACCGGACGTGACCGCCGCCTCGGGCGCGAGCGTCCGCCGCCGCTTCGGCCGCGACCGCTACGACGACGAGGTCGTGGCGAGCCTGCGGCGCAGCATGCGCCGCGGCTGACCCTCAGCCCGCAGAGGACCCGCTGGGCACCGACGAGCTGTCGGAGGCCGCCCGGCGACGGCCCGGCACGGCCCCGTGCCCCGTGCCGCGGAGGTCGGGGTCGACCACGAGCACGCCGAGGGCGGGCGCGCCGGCGCGCTGGACGTGCGCGACCGCGAGGTCGAGGTCGTCGCGGACGGTGGCCCCGAGCGTCACGAGCAGGAGCGAGGCGTCGACGCCCACGGGGGCGATGTCGAGCTCGCGGCCCACGCGGCAGGGAGCACCCGACACGACGACCACGTCGGCGTCGCGACCGAGGACCTCCAGCAGGCGGCCCATCTCCGAGCTGCCGAGGGCGGCGAGGTCCGCCTCCTCCCGGCCGGCGGAGACGATGCGCAGCGAGCCCGAGCCCGGCACCTCGACGTCGACGAGGACGTCGACGAGCAGGACCTCGCCGAGGAGCACGTCGGACAGGCCGCGACGACGGGTGGGGTCGAGCACGGCCGGGCCGTGGTTGCGGAGGTCGGCGTCCACGAGCACGACCGAGCGGCCGCAGCGCGCCAGGGCCACCGCGAGCGCGGGCGCCGCGCTCTGCGGCTCCCGCGGCGAGGTGACGAGGACCCGGTTGCGCCCGGAGCCCTCGACGGCCTGCGCGAGCCACAGCGCCGGGGCGAGGAACGAGTCGACCGTCCGGCCGGTGAGCGGGGGCAGCGACATCCCGTCGACGGTGAGGGCCGCGGGGTCGGGACGGCCGACCGCGGGGCCGACGGTGTCGAGCGGGCCGGCGACGGCCGCGACGTCCCGGGCGCTGCGCAGCCGGCGGTCGAGCGCGGTGAGGAGCAGCGCGAGGCCGACCCCGAGCGCGAGGCCGAGGATGCCGGCGAGCGCGACGACCTGCGCCGCGCCGGGCGAGGAGGGAGCCGCCGGCGGCTCGGCGGCGGACACGATGGCGACCCCGCCGTTGGCGGCCTGCGCGACCTGGCGGTACTCCTCCAGGCGGGTGGTGGCCAGGCCGAGCTGCGAGGCGGTGTCCGAGTACTGCCCCTGCAGGGCGTTGAGGAACGACGTGTTCGGCTGGATGACGTCCGAGGGCTCCAGCACCGTGCCGACGCGAGCGGCGGCGTCGCGGGCGATCGTGATGCGGGCGATCTCCCCGTTGACCCGCTCCGTCTCCTCGTCGATCTGCGCCTGCAGCTCCTCCAGCCGGGCCTGCAGCCGCTCGACCTGTCCCTCGGTCTGCTGGGCGCGGGCCGTCGCCTCCTCCACGACGGCGGCGTCCCTGCGCTCGTCGTAGGCGACGGCGTAGGTGTTGGCCGCCCGTGCGGCGCCCTCGGCGCTGCTCGACACCACGGTGATGGTGGCCACCTGGCTCTCCGGCACCCCCTCGACGAGCACCTGGATGACGTCGAACTCCCCGGCCAGGCGCTGCGCGACGTCGTTGGCGAGCTGCGAGGACTGCAGGTACTGCACCTGCGTGGCGAGGAGCGTGTTGGCCTCGGCCGAGCTCATGCCGTCGGCGGAGGGCAGGTTGCCGGACGACACCCGCACCTCGGCGCTGGCCTCGTAGGTCCGGCTGGACTGCGCGGTGACGACGAGGGCGACGGCGACGGTCACGACGACCACGCCGAGCACCACGACGGCCCGGTGCCAGACCCCGCGGGCGAGGTGCCCGAGCGAGGGCTCGACGGCGCGAGGGTCGTCGTCCAGTCGAGGGTGCGCGACGGCCATGTACTGGTCCCCATCCGAGAGCGGTGCCGACCGCCGACGCGGTCCGTGAGACGGGCTCGAGCGGACTCGGCGTCGACGCCCGGCGGTCGATCCAAGTACAGCACAGGCTCCGGCGCCCGGTCCCCGCATTCCGGCGAAGTCGGTCCCGGCGCGACCGTAACCTTGTGCGGGGCGGGACGATCGTCGCGCGTGCAGGAGGACAGCCATGACCACCGCCGGCCGCGCGCGCCGTGACGACCGGGACGGGGACACCCCGTGACGCCCGGTGGGGAGGACCGCCTCCGGCTCCCCGACGTCGAGCCGACGGAGGAGCCCGAGGAGGGTGGTCGGCACCTCGACCGCCGGCACGTGCTCGCCGCCGGCGCAGCGGCCCTCGTCGTCGGTGGCGGTGCCGTCGCGCTCCTCGCGCGTCCCGGCGCCGAGGGCCCGGCCGCCGCGCCGACGCCCTCCGGGCCCGCGCAGGCGCTGCCGAGCAACGTCTCCGACCCGTCCGGGCCCGACGCGACCGCCGAGCTGCAGGCCCTCCTGGACTCCGGCGACGCCGAGGTCGTCGTCCCGGCCGGCACCCACGTCATCTCCGGCACGCTCGTGGTGCCGTGGACGGTGTCCCGGCTGACCCTGCCGGCCGGCGCGGTGCTGCACATGGTCGGCGACGAGATCGCGCTGCGTCGCTCCGGCGAGGTCGAGGAGCGCGTGCGGGCCGTCGGGCGCGCCGACCGCGGGGACGACACCGTCGAGCTCGACACCGAGGGTCTCGCGGTCGGCGACTGGGTCTACCTGTGCTCGGACGACTGGGTGAAGGTCGGCAAGAGCAAGATGGGCATGCTCCGCCGGGTCGAGGAGGTCGGCGACGGCACCGTCGTCGTCGACAAGCCGCTCGTGCGGACCCTCGTCGACGCGCCGCGGGCGCACCGCGTGGGCCTCGCGCCCGCGCTCACCCTCGACGGCGCCGGCGCGGTGGAGAACGCCGACCCCGTGGCGACCTACTCCAACCTCGTCCGGCTCGACTTCGTCCTCGACCCCGTCGTGCGGGGGATCGAGCTGCGGGACTGCGGCGCCGCCGCGCTGCGGACCTTCGGCACGGTCGGCGGCGAGGTCGACTGCTACATCCACGACTGCGTCGACGACCAGGAGAACGACCACTACGGCTACGGCGTGAGCTGCACGTCGGCCAGCCGGGACCTGCGGGTCACGGGCACCATCGAGCGCGTCCGCCACGCCTTCACCACCGACCACGGCTACGGCGCCCCCCTTCCCACCATGCAGCAGACGGGAGAGCCCGAGGACATCTACGTGGCACCGGTCGTGCGCGACACCACCTCCACGGGCATCGACACCCACGAGCCGGGGCACGGCATCACGATCGTCCCGGACGTGACGGGCTGCGGGACGATGAAGTGGGGCGGGGTCAACATCCGCGCCAACGACGTGGTCGTGCGCGGCGGGGCGGTGCTGGACTCCAACGAGTGGGGGATCCTCGTGCAGGAGAGCGCCAGCGGGACCGTCCTGGAGGACGTCGAGATCCGGGGCGTCGGGGGCCGCGGGATCCACTGCAAGTCCGACACGACGATCCGGGGCGTGCGCCTCACCGACTTCGGCGAGTCCTACGGCATCGAGATCATCGAGGGCGTGGCGGTCGACATGGCCGACACGACGGTCGACGGCGGCGGCGAGCTGGGCGCCCGGGCGATCGTGCTGGCCGGGACCGGGTCGACCCTGCGGGGCACGGTCGTCGGCTGCGGCATCGGCGTCCTGCGCCTCCCCACGGAGAGCGGGAACGACGTCGACCTGGAGTTCCAGGACGTCGCCCGCGAGGACGTCACGCCCACCTGAGCGGCGGCGGGCCGGCCGCCTCCGGCCGGCTACACCACCATCCCGGCGGCCACCGTCCGGTTCGTCGCCTCGTCGATGAGCACGAAGCCGCCGGTGCTCCGGTTGCGCCGGTACTCGTCGGCGAGCAGCGGCAGCGTGGTCCGCAGCCGCACGCGGCCGATCTCATTGAGCCCCAGCTGCGTGGCGCCCTCGTTGCGGTGCAGCGTGTTGACGTCGAGCTGGTACTGCAGCTCCTTGACCAGCGCACGGACCGTCCGCGTCGTGTGCTTGAGGGCGTACTTGCGGCCCGGCTGCAGGGTGGCCTGCTCGTCCATCCAGCAGACCATCGCCTCGACGTCCTGCCGCGGCGTCGGGGCGTTCCTCGGCCGGCACAGCATGTCGCCGCGCGACACGTCGAGCTCGTCGGACAGGCGGATCGTCACCGACATCGGGGGGAAGGCCTCCTCGACCGGCCCGTCCGCGGTGTCGATGGCCGCGATCGTCGTCGTGAACCCCGACGGCAGGACCATCACCTCGTCACCCGGCTTGAAGACGCCGCCGCTCACCTGCCCCGCGTACCCGCGGTAGTCCAGGTGCGTCCCGGACTGCGGGCGGATGACCGTCTGCACGGCGAAGCGCGCGTCGATGAGGTTGCGGTCGCTGGCCACGTGGACGTTCTCCAGGTGGTGCAGCAGCGACGAGCCCTGGTACCACGGCATGTTGTCCGAGCGGTGCACGACGTTGTCGCCCTGCAGCGCCGACATGGGGATGACCGCGAGGTCCGGCACCTGCAGCTTCGCCGCGAAGTCGGTGAACTCCTGCTGGATGGCGTCGAAGACCCCCTGGTCGTACCCGACGAGGTCCATCTTGTTGACGCACAGCACGAGGTGCGGCACCTGCAGCAGCGTGGCGAGGAAGGCGTGCCGGCGGCTCTGCTCGACGAGGCCCTTGCGGGCGTCGACGAGGATGAGCGCGAGGTCGGCCGTCGAGGCGCCCGTCACCATGTTGCGGGTGTACTGGATGTGGCCGGGCGTGTCGGCGATGATGAACTTGCGCCTGGGCGAGGCGAAGTAGCGGTAGGCCACGTCGATGGTGATGCCCTGCTCGCGCTCGGCGCGCAGGCCGTCGGTCAGCAGCGCGAGGTTGACGTACTCGTCGCCCCGGTCGCGGCTGGCGCGCTCCACCGACTCGATCTGGTCCTCGAAGACCGTCTTGGTGTCGTAGAGCAGGCGCCCGATGAGCGTGCTCTTGCCGTCGTCGACGGAGCCCGCGGTGGCGAAGCGCAGCAGGTCCATGTCCATGCCGGCGACGTGCGCCGCCGCAGCCGTCGTGCTCGTCGTGCTCGTCGTGCTCGTCGTGCTCATGTCAGAAGTACCCCTCGCGCTTGCGGTCCTCCATGGCGGCCTCGCTGAACTTGTCGTCGCCCCGGGTGGCGCCGCGCTCCGTGATCCGCGTGACCGCCACCTCCTCGACGACCTTCTCGACCGTGTCCGCGTCGCTGCGGACGGCGGCGGTGAGGCTGGCGTCGCCGACGGTGCGGTAGCGGACGCGCTCGGTCCGCACCTCCTCCCCCGGTCGGGGCCGGCACACCTCGTGGACGCCGAACAGCATCCCGTTGCGCTCGAACACCTCGCGCTCGTGCGCGTAGTAGATGGACGGCAGCTCGATGCCCTCGCGGGCGATGAACTGCCAGATGTCCAGCTCGGTCCAGTTGGACAGCGGGAACACGCGGATGCTCTCGCCGGTGTGGATCCGCCCGTTGTAGAGGTTCCACAGCTCGGGCCGCTGGTTCTTGGGGTCCCACTGCCCGAACTCGTCGCGGAAGGAGAAGATCCGCTCCTTGGCCCGCGCCTTGTCCTCGTCGCGCCGGGCGCCGCCGAAGATCGCGGTGAAGCGGTACTTCTCCAGGGCGTCGAGCAGGACCGGCGTCTGGATGCGGTTGCGGGTGCCGTCCGGCGGCTCGGTGACCGTGCCGTTGTCGATGGCCTCCTGCACGCTCGCGACGAGCAGGTTGACCCCGAGCTCCGCGGCGCGGCGGTCCCGGAAGTCGAGCACCTCGGCGAAGTTGTGGCCCGTGTCGACGTGCATGACCGGGAAGGGGATCCTGCCCGGGTGGAACGCCTTCTCGGCGAGCCTCAGCATGACGATGGAGTCCTTGCCGCCGGAGAAGAGCAGGACGGGCCGCTCCAGCTCCGCGCAGACCTCGCGCATGATGAAGATCGCCTCGGCCTCGAGGGCCTGCAGCTGGGACAGCCGGTACTGGCGCGGGGCGGTCATGGCGCGGTGCTCACCTCGTCGAGCTGGAGTCGGATGGCGTCGAGGACCCGGTCGGCGACCTGCGGGTGGCAGACGACGAGGTCCGGCAGGTACGGGTCGGGCTGGTTGTAGCGCAGCGGGGAGCCGTCGACCCGGCTCGTGTGCAGGCCGGCCGCCCGGGCGACCGCCACGGGCGCCGCCGAGTCCCACTCGTACTGCCCGCCGGCGTGCACGTAGGCGTCGGTCTCCCCGCGCAGCACGGACATCGCCTTGACCCCGGCGGAGCCCATGGCCACGAGCTCCGCGTCGAGGGCGTCGGCGAGCCGCTGGACGAAGGCGGGCGGGCGGGACCGGCTCACGGCCAGCCGCAGCCGGTCCCCCGGCGGCACCAGGTCCGTCTCGTCCCGCGTGCTGTGGACGACGTCGGCCGCGGGCTGCGTGACGGCGCCGGCGACGAGCTCGCCGTCGGCCCACAGCGCGACGTGCACCGCCCAGTCCTCGCGCGGGCGCTCGGAGAACTCCCTCGTGCCGTCGAGCGGGTCGATGATCCACACCCGGTCGGCGCCGAGCCGGGAGGGGTCGTCGGCGGCCTCCTCGCTCAGGACGGCGTCGCCCGGCCGGTGCTCGGCGAGCAGCCGGGCGAGCACCTCCTGGGCCGCCCGGTCGCCCTCCGCCTTGAGCGCCGTCCCCTCGAGGTCGCTGGAGCGCACCTCGAGCAGGCGTCCGCCCGCCGCGGCGGCGAGGGACACCGCCAGCTCGTCGTCTCGCACCGTTCGATCTCCTCCGTCGCACCCGACGGGCGCAGGCAGGTCCGGCGCCGTCACGTGCAGTCCGTCCTGCAAGAGCACGCCGGGTGGGCCGCACCCACCCGGACCCCGTGAGGCTAGCGGCTGGGCGCCGCTCGGGACGCCCTTCTGCGACACCTCGTCACACGCGTGGCCCCGCGCGGGACGGGTCGCCCCAGGGGGCGAGGAACAGCCAGCGGACGGCCGGCCGGCCGCGCTGCGCGGCGAGGACGGTGCCGACGCCGAAGGCGACGACCGCGCACGCGAGCGCCACCGCGGTCCCGTCGTCCAGGCCGGTCCGGGTGACGACCGCCGAGGCGACGAGCATCACCGGGAAGTGCGACACGTAGTACACGAGGGAGCTCTCCCCCACGTAGCGCAGCGGCGCCGCCGGCCGCGACCCGGCCGTCAGCTGCGCGAGGCGCGACAGCAGGAGGAAGCCCCCGAGGGTGGCGGGCAGCGTCCCCGGCCCGTACCCGGCGAGCGGCGCGGGCAGCACGACCTGCAGCCCGAGGAGGGCGACGCCGGCCACGAGGGTCCACGGCGAGGTCCGGAACCGCCCGCCCGCGCGCAGGACACCGGCGACGACGTGCCCCAGAAGGAAGAGGGCGAAGAGGTAGAGCAGGCGCTCGAGGTACTTCGTGTCCTCGGGAGCCAGCACCGCGCCGGTGTACGCCGCCGCCGCCACGAGCCAGGCGGGCACCGGACGCAGCGCCCAGGCGGCCACGTAGTAGGCGAGGAGGAAGAGCAGGTACCACAGGTACGTCGACCCGGCGAGGAAGGCCGCGGTGTCCTCGACGCGCGTCGTCACCACGACGAACACCCCGGTCCACACGAGGTACGGCCAGCCGATCGCCCGCAGCTTCCCGACGAGGAAGCGCCGCGAGCCCTTCGCCAGCGACGGCCCCAGGAGCATCCCCGACAGCATGACGAGGAGGGGGATGCGGAACGGGGCGACGACGTCGTTCGCGGTGTCGACCCACGCCGGCACGGGGAGCTCGCCGCGGCCCTCGACGATGACCGCGGCGTGCAGGAGGACGACGAGCGAGACCGCCACCCCGCGGACCACGTCCATCCAGTGCTCGCGCGGCGCGGGGGCCGGGGCGACGGCGGCGCCGTGGGCACCGCCTGTCCCGGACCGCTCGCGCGCTCCCGAGGAGGACCTGCCGGTGCCCACCCGGTGAACCTACCCTCACCCGAGAGTAGGTTCAGCCGCTCGCAGGAGCCCGCGCGTGGTCCTCGAGCAGGGACACGAACTCGTCCGCCATCTCCAGCGTCCGGGCCAGCCGCGCCCGCCGCTCCCGGGCGCCCGCGAGCACGTCGTCCAGCTCGCCGCGCAGCGCCGCCGCGTCCGGGCCGCTGCTGGCGGCCAGGCGGTCCACGACCTCGAGCAGGGCGCGCATCTCCTCCAGGCCGTACCCGAGCGGCTTCATGCGGCGGATGAGGAGCAGCCGCGTCAGGTCCTCCTCGGAGTACAGCCGGAACCCGCCCGGGCTGCGACGCGACGGGCTGACGAGGCCCACCTCGTCGTAGTGCCGCAGCGTGTTGAGCGACATGCCGGACCGGGCGGCGAGCTCGCCGATCTGCATCTCGCCCACGAGCCGGACCCTACCGGGACGACCGCAGGCCGATGCCCGTGTAGCGCGCGACCGAGTCCTTGGGCAGGAGCCGGCGACCGTCGACGACGACCGGCTGCTGCCCCAGGTCGCGCAGCACCGCGGGCACGCGCTCGAACTCCGCCCACCGGGTCATGAGGAGCACCGCGTCCGCCCCGTCGAGGGCCTCGGCGAGCGTCGTCGCGAACACGACGTCGTCACCGACGACCCGGGCCGCCGTGTCCTGCGCCACCGGGTCGTAGGCCGTCACGACGGCGCCGGCCCGCAGCAGCGCCGCCGTCACCGGCAGCGACGGCGACTCCCGCACGTCGTCGGTCCCGGGCTTGAAGGCCATCCCGAGCACGGTCACCCGGGTCCCGGCCAGGCTCGGCACGTGCTCGCGCAGCAGGTCGAGCACCCGCCCGGGCTGGGCGGCGTTCGTCGTGATGACGGCGTCCAGCAGCGGCATCGGGTGGCCGTGGTCCTGCCCGTAGGCGACCAGCGCCTTGACGTCCTTGGGGAAGCAGCTGCCGCCGAAGCCGCAGCCGGCGGCCAGGAAGGACAGGAACCCGGGTCGGACCCGGCTGCCGTCCGGCTGCACCGGGGAGAGCCGCTTGTCCAGGTGGACGCCCGCCATGGCGTCCACGACGTCGACCCCGACCTCGGCGCAGAGGTTCCCGATCTCGTTGGAGAACGAGATCATCGTGGCGAGCAGCGAGTTGGCCGTGTACTTGATCATCTCGGCCGTGGTCGGGTCCGTCCGCACGGTGGTGGCGTCCGCGAACGGCGCGAACAGCTCGGCCAGCGCGTCCTGGGACCGCTCGTCGATCCCGCCGAGCACGATCCGGTCCGGGCGGGTGAAGTCGACGACCGCGGCCCCCTCGGCGAGGAACTCCGGGTTCATGCCGACCCCGAAGTCCTCCCCCGCGCGCTTGCCCGACGCCTCCTCCAGCACCGGCAGGACCACGTCGACGGTGGTGCCGGGCACGACGGTGCTCTTGACGACGACCACGTGGTAGCCGTCCTTGTCGCGCAGCGCCTCGCCGATCTGCCGCGACGCCTCGCGGACGTAGCCGAGGTCGATGTGCTGGCCGTCGAACGGGGTGCCGACCGCGATCAGCGTGAGGTCGCTGCCGAGCACGGCCGCCCGCAGGTCGGTCGTGGCGCTGAGGCGGTCCCCCACGACCCGCTGGAGCTGGTCCTCGAGGCCGTCCTCGAAGATGGGCGGCACGCCGGAGTTGATCAGCTCCACCTTCTCGGCGTCCACGTCGACGCAGACCACGTGGTGGCCGGCGTCGGCGAGGCCGGCCCCGGAGACGAGGCCGACGTAACCGGTGCCGACGACGGAGACGCGCACGTCAGGACTCCTCTGCGGTCCGGTTGTCCCGGTACCAGACGAGGGCCCGTCGCAGGCCCTCGTCGATCGTCACGGTGGGCTCGTACCCGAGCTCCTCGCGGGCCTTGGCGATGACGGGGCAGCGACGGTTGGGGTTGTCGACGAGGTAGTCGGCGTCCGCGCTGGTGCGCCGGACCACCGAGCCGGTGTAGCCGATCTCGTCCCGGGCCACGGCGACCACCCGCTCGGCCAGCTCGGCCATGCTGATCTCCGGGGTCTCGGTGCCGATGTTGTACGCCTCGCCGGGGCGACCCCTCACGAGGATCTTGTAGTACCCGATCACGGCGTCGGCGACGTAGCAGAACGTCCGTGTGGGGCTGCCGTCGCTCAGCATGACGATGTCCCGGCCGGCGAGGACGTCGCCGCAGAAGTCGCTGAGGACCCGGCCGTCGGTGATCTTGAGACCGGGGCCGTAGTTGTTGAACGGGCGGGCAACGGTGACCGGGACCCCGTGCTGCTGGGCGAAGTTCACGCACAGCGTCTCGCCGTAGCGCTTGGACTCGTCGTAGCAGGCGCGCGGTCCGGTGCAGCTGACGTTGCCCCGGTAGGTCTCCGGCGTCGGGATCATGTCGGGCGTCGGGTCGCCGTAGATCTCGCTCGTGGAGTAGAAGAGGAACCCCTTCAGCGGCGACCCGGCCCGCTCCTGCGCCACGGCGTAGTCGAGCAGGCTGCGCAGCCCGTTGACGTTGGCGTCCATCGTCTCGATGGGGTGCAGCCGGTAGTACGTCGGCGACGCGATCGACGCCGCGTGGACCACGTAGTCGTAGTGGCCCAGGTCGTCCGGCAGCGGTGCCGTGATGTCGAACCTGCTGAGCGTCAGGTTCGGCCGGCCCTCCAGCGCCCGCAGCCAGTCCGGCACGCCGCGGGAGTAGTTGTCGAGGACCGTGACGTCGATCGGCGCGGTCGTGCCGCGCGCGTTGTGGTGCACGGCCGCCTGCACGAGGTAGTGCCCGAGGAAGCCCGCGCCGCCGACGATGAGCAGGCGGTGCCCGGCCAGCTCGGCGAGCTCCTCCGCCAGGCCGTCGCAGATGTGGTCGAGGTCGGCCGCGACGACCTCCGCAGCCGTCGTGCCGGTCGTGGTGGGGCTCATCGGTCGGTGCCTCCGGGGGCGAAGCGGGCGTCCTGCTCGGCGCGCAGGCGGTGGACGAGGGTGTCGGTCGGCAGGACGACGTCGTCGTAGGTGAGGACCTGGTCCTTGACCACGTCGCGGCGCAGGGTGCAGCCCTCGGCCAGCCCCATCGGGAGCAGGTTGTCGCGGCGGACGACGTCGTAGGTCTCGCACAGCCCGTACGTCATGTACCAGCCGAGGCCGTCGAGCACCTGCCCGGCCCGGCTGTCGACCTTGGCCGCGGCGACGACGTCGACGACGGGACCGGCGGCGGGGGCGATGACGGTGTCGCCGAACAGCGCCACCCGGGCCACCGACAGCGGGACCTCGAACACCGTGAGGTGGTAGGGGACGTAGAAGCTGTACAGCGGGCCCTTGCCGAGCTTGCCGTAGTCGAGGTAGTGCGCCTGGGTGCGGTCCGTCGCCTCCGCGAAGACGTACACGCCCGGGCTGGGCAGGCCGCCGACGACGTACTCGACGACGCCACCGAGCTCGCGCAGCCGGTCGAGGTCGTACATCCCCACCATGTCGTCGACCGGCCCCCGGTGCTCGAGCCCGATCATGCCGCGCTGCGCGACGGTCATCCCCGTGGCGTTGGCGACGATGGCCTGCTCGAAGGAGATCTTCGTGCCGTCGGCGAAGGACGTCACCATGTGCGGGGTCTGGCCCCACTGCTTGGCGAAGCCGGCCTGCGTCGTGGGGTTGCGGTAGCGGTCCTGCAGGCCCTTGATGTTGCCCGCGACCCGCGGGGTCAGGCCGAGCTGCTCGACGAAGCGGAGGAGGTTGAGCTGCACGCCGGGCTGGTCGCCGTCGCAGCCGGTCACCACGACGCCCGCCACGTCGGCGCGCTCCTTGAGCAGGGGACCGACGGTGGCGTCGAGCTCGGCGTTCATGAGCACGACGTGCTTGCCGGCCTCGATCGCCGCGGTCGTCACGCGCGCCCCGTACTCCACGTGTCCCGTCGCCTCGACGACGACCTCGACCGACTCGCTGCCGCACACCACGGCCGGGTCGTCGGTCACGGCGTGGCCGCCACGGCGCACGACGTCCTCCAGCTCGGCGGCCGTCGTGACGAGCGTGACGTCGTCGACGCCCGCGAGCGAGAAGGCCTGCACGGCCGCGTCCACGGTCCGGTTGCAGATGACGACGAGCTCCATGCCGGGGGTGTACCGGCACACCTGGTTGGCGATCCCCCGGCCCATGAAGCCGGCGCCGAACAGCGCGAACCGGACGGGGCGCCCCTCGGCGGCCCGCTGGCGCAGGGCGGTGTCGACGAGGATCACCGGCTCACCAGACCTTCCACGGCGCGGTGCCGCTGCTCCACAGGTCCTCCAGGACCGTGCGGTCCCGCAGGGTGTCCATCGGCTGCCAGAAGCCGTCGTGACGGTACGCGGACAGCTGACCGGCGTGCGCCAGCTCCCGCAGCGGCTCCTGCTCCCAGACCGTGTCGTCGCCGTGCACGCGGTCGATCGCCTCGGGCTCCAGCACGAAGTAGCCGCCGTTGATCCACGCGCCGACGCCGTCCGTCTTCTCGCTGAACGCGTTGACGGACGTCTCCTCCTCCGCGAGCTGCACGGCGCCGAAGCGGCCGGGCGGCTGCACGACCGTCATGGTCGCGGTGCGCCCCTGCTCGCGGTGGAAGGCGACGAGCGCGCTCACGTCGACGTCGGCGACGCCGTCGCCGTAGGTGAAGCAGAAGGTCTCGTCGCCCAGGTGGTGGCGCACGCGGGCGAGACGGCCGCCCGTCATGGTCGAGTCGCCCGTGTCGACCAGCGTCACCCGCCAGTCCTCGGCGTTGGCCTGGTGGACCTCGACCGCACCCGTCCGGAGGTCGAAGGTGACGTCGGACATGCGCAGGGAGTAGCTCGCGAACCACTCCTTGACCACGGCGCCCTTGTACCCGAGGCAGACGACGAAGTCGCTGATGCCGTGGTGGGCGTAGGTCTTGAGGATGTGCCACAGGACGGGGTACCCGCCCACCTCCACCATCGGCTTCGGCCGGACGGTGGTCTCCTCGCTCAGCCGGGTGCCGAGGCCCCCGGCGAGGATGACGGCCTTCAACGGACCTCCCAGGACTCGGCCGACGACGCGCGGGAGGACCCGGTCGCCACGACCGCCCCACCGCCGCAGGGGACACTACCGACGGCACGCCCACCGCGGCGCCACAACGACAGGAGACGCATGCAGATCACGCCCCTGGCCCTCGACGGCGCGGCACTGGTCGCCCTGGAGCCGCGGCACGACGACCGGGGCTTCTTCGCCCGGTCGTTCTGCCGCGCGGAGTTCACCGCCGCCGGGCTCGAGCCCGCGGTCGAGCAGGTGAACGTGTCCTGCAACACCGCGGCGGGCACGCTGCGCGGGCTGCACTGGCAGACCGAGCCGGCCCCGGAGGCCAAGCTCGTCCGGTGCACGCGCGGCGCGGTCGCCGACGTCGTCGTCGACGTGCGCCCGGGCTCGCCGACGTACCTGCAGCACGTGGTCGTGGAGCTGACGGCCGCCAACCGGCTCGCCGTCTACGTCCCGCCGCTGTGCGCGCACGGCTACCTCACCCTTGAGCCGGACACCGAGGTGACGTACCAGGTCAGCGCGCCCTACACCCCCGGCGCGGAGCGGGGGCTGCGCTACGACGACCCCGCGCTGGGCATCGTGTGGCCCGGACCCGTCCGGCACGTGTCGGACAAGGACCTGTCGTGGGAGGCGCTGGACGCGCCCGGGGCCGCCACGACGTGACCGGCCCGCGGTGGTGCTCCCCGCCCCGGGAGCACCACCGCGCCGGCGCGTGCGGTGTCAGTCCGCCGGGTCGGCGTCGGGACGCGAGGTGGCGGCGTACAGGGCCGCGCCGCCCACGACGAGACCGGCGCCCGCGACCGCCCACGGGGCGACCTCGGAGCCGGTGCGGGCGAGCTCCGGCGCCGCGACCGCGCTCGGGGCGGTCGTGGCCGGGGCCGACGTGGGGGTCGTGCCGCCGGGGGCCACGGACCCGCCGCTCGTGGGCGTCTCCGACGGCGCCACGGGCGGCGTCGTCCCGCTGTCGGTCGGCGTCGTCCCGCTGTCGGTCGGCGGCGTGGTCGGCGTCGTCCCCGGCGGCGGGGTCTCGACCACGCCCCCACCGGGTCCGCTCGCGGTGTCCGCGTGGGCGGCGCTCGCGCCGAGGACCGTCATGACGGGGACGGTCCAGGCGACGGCGGCGCCCGCGCGCAGCGCCGAGCGCCGGGTGTGCTCGCCGAGGGGCCGGGCGGCGTCGTCGGACATGGAGCCTCCTGCTGTCGGGTCCCCGATCATGGGGACGGCACCGAGAGTATCCACGCCAGGGGCCCCGCGGTCACGTCCACGCGGACGGTCCTCCGAACGGGTGACGTCCGGGCCGCGCACCGACGGCCGGTGACGCGCCGTGAGCGTGCGGCCGGGGCGCTCCCCTAGCCTCCTGGGGTGAGCGAGCCGTCCCCGACCGCACCGAAGCGGGTGGCCGTCGAGGTCGAGCTCGACGGTGTCGTGGCCGTGTACGCCTCCCGCACCGAGGAGGTGCTCGTGCTGAGCGAGACGGCCAGCGCGGTCTGGCGGCTGCTCGACGGTCGGCGGGACGAGCCCGCGGTGGTCGCCCGGCTCGCCGAGGACTACGGCGTCGCGGCCGAGGTCGTGGCGCCCGACGTGGCCGCCGTGCTCGCCGCGTGGCGCGACAAGGGCGTCGTGAGGTGACGTCGCCCGTCCCCGGACCGACGGGGCCGGACGGCGGGACGGGTGGGACCGACGGCGGGCTCACGGTCGTCGGTCTCGACGTGGCCACCCGGCTCCGGGTGCACGACCCGTCGGTCGGCCGCGACCTGCGGGGCCTGCTCGCGGGCCTGCTCGTGCCGGACGGCTCCCGCCCGGTCGACGACGACGTCGAGGTCGTCGGGCGGGGGCCCTACGAGGTGCGCGGGGACGGGGTCGCCACGGCGGCGGCCGCCGACGCGCCCGCGGCCGTCGGGCACTGCCTCGCCGCGCTCAACCTGCGGGCGACGTCCCTGACCCCGCACCTCGCCTGCCACAGCGCCCTGCTCGCCCGCGACGGCGCCGGGCTCGTCGTGCCCGCGGCCTCCGGCAGCGGCAAGTCGACCCTGACCGCCGCGCTCGTCGCGCGGGGCTGGCGGTACGGCAGCGACGAGGCCGTCGGGCTCACGTGGGACGACGGTGCGGTCGTCGCCTACCCGCGCCCCTTCGCCCTGTCGGCGTGGTCGGCCGCCGCGACGGGCACGACGGGCGGGGTGCCGGGCGACGGCGAGACCTACCACCTGCCGCGGGCCGGGCTGAGCACCGACGTGACCGTCCGGGACGTCGTGCTGCTGCGTCGCCGCGCGGGGGCGCCCGACCTACGCCCGCTGCACCGCGCGGTCGCCCTGCAGGAGCTCCTCCGCCGCGCCTTCACCCACCACCGGGACCCCGCGCGCGCTCTCGTGCTCTACGCCGACCTGTTGCGCGCCGCGTCGTGCTGGGAGCTGTCGCTCGGCGACCCGCTGGCCGCCGCGGACCTCCTGACCGACCGGCTGCCCTCCGGCTGAGCCGGGGCCGCGCCGGCGGGTCCGCGCTAGGGTTCGGCGACCGGGACGTCGGGCAGGCGCGTGAGGAGCAGGTCATCCACCCACGACGCAGCCGCCGCGCCGGCGCCGGCCTCGCCCTCGCCGCCGTGCAGCCCGACCCACCGGCAGACGAGCTCCGGCGTCTGCTCGCCGAGGTCGACGTCCCGGCCGAGGCGGCGGAGCGGCTCACCTTCCACGGCGTGTGGGGGCACGTGCACCGCCGTACGACGGCGGCCGGGCTCGAGCCGCCCGCCTGGCTGGAGGCCGAGGGTCGGGGCCGGCGGGCCTGGGCCCTCGAGCAGCACCTGCGCACCCTGCACGACCTGCAGGGCCTGGGCGCGCTGCTCGACGGCGCGGGGGTGTCGTGGCTGGTGCTCAAGGGGCCGGTGCTGTCCGCCCTCTACCCGCAGCCGGACCTGCGCGGCTACACCGACCTCGACCTGCTCGTCGCCCCGCACGCGCTGGGCGCCGCCGTCGCCGCGCTGCTGGAGGCGGGGTGGCGGGTCGTGGAGTCCCCCGCGGACCTCGCCCGCCGCCCGCCGGTCGGCGAGCTGCACGTGCAGGGCCCGACGGGCACGTCGGTGGACCTGCACTGGCACCCCTTCTACCGCCCCGACCACGTGAGCCGCGGCCGGGTGGACGTCGCCGACCTCCTCGCCCGCCGCCGCGACGTGACCGTCGGGGCCCGACCCGTCCCGGCGCTGCCGGCCGACGCGCAGCTGGTCCACGTGGCCGCCCACGCCGCGGCGGGCGGCGGCAACCGGCTGCGGTGGCTGTGCGACGTCGGCCACGTCGTCGCCGCCACCGCAGCGGAGGACTGGCCGGCCGTCGTGGCGACCGCGAGGCGCTGGCACCTCGCTCCGACGGTCGGGCTCATGCTCGCCCGGACCGCTGCGCACCTGCCGGTCGCGGTGCCCGCACCCGTCGTGGCCGAGCTGGCGAGCGACCGGCTGCGCACCCTCGACGCGCTCGCCGGCAGGGTCGACCCCGTCCCGGGCTCACGGGCGCACGGCTCGCCCACGGCGGCCGTCGCCCGCGCGTCGGAGCGGCGCTGGACCGGTCCCGTGACGGCGGCGGCGGCCCGCGCCGGTCGCGCCGGGCGCCGGCGCAGGCGCGCGTCGGCGGAGGCCCGTCGGGCCGACGTGACGCTCCTGCCGGACGGACCGGCCGCGCTGCGACGCTTCGTCGACGCCGTGGCGGCGTCGACGGACCTCAGTACGCGCCGGAGCCGTGCACCACGGCGTTGAACGTCTTCCAGAGGATCTGGGCGTCCATGGCCGGCGACCAGTTGTCGACGTAGCGCAGGTCGAGGCGGACCGACTCCTCCCACGGCAGGTCGGCCCGGCCGCTCACCTGCCACAGCCCGGTGAGGCCGGGCTTGACACGCAGCCGCCGGTGCACGGCGTCGTGGTACTCCGCGTACTCCCTGGGCAGCGGCGGGCGCGGGCCGACGAGCGACATGTCGCCGCGCACGACGTTCCACAGCTGCGGCAGCTCGTCGATGGAGAACCGCCGGATGAAGCGGCCGACCGTCGTGATCCGCGGGTCCTCGCGCATCTTGAACATGAGGCCGTCGCGGTCGCTCTGCGCGGTGATGGCCGCGAGCCGCGCCTCCGCGTCGACGACCATCGAGCGCAGCTTCCACATCGTGAACGGCTCGCCGTCCTTGCCGACGCGGGGCTGGCCGAAGAACGCGGGGCCGCGGCTGTCGAGCACGACGGCGAGCGCCGCGATGCCGATGACGGGAGCGGCGACCGCGAGCATGAGCGCGCCGAGGATCCGGTCCTGGACGCTCTTGGCCAGCAGCCGCCCGGTCCGCTGCGCGGGACGCTCCACGCGCAGCAGCGACAGCCCGGCGACCGGGTGCAGCGAGACGTAGGCGCCGGTCACCTCGACGAGCCCGGGCGCGACCATGAGGTCCGCGCCCGTGTGCTCCAGCGCCCACGACAGGCGGCGCAGCGGCTCACCGCTCACCTCGCGGCCGACGACGACCACGTCGTCCACCTCGTTGTCGGCGACGACCTGCGGCACCTCCGACAGCACCCCGAGGACGGGGACGCCCGCGACGTCGGGCGGGCCGAACCCGGTCGGGGTGCAGATGCCGACGACGTCGAAGCCGTGGTGCGCGTGGCGTCGCAGCTGGGCGACGACGTCGACGACGGCACCGGGCTCGCCGACGATGAGCGTGCGGGCCGTCGCCGTGCCCGTCGCCCGGCTGCGGTGCAGCGTGCGCCGCCACGCGTAGCGGCCGAGCAGGGTGGCCAGCGCGATGAGCGGGACGGCCACGAGGACGTCGCGGCGCGGCAGCATGAGCTGCCACGTGTAGCTGACGACGCCCAGCAGGGCGACGACGACCACGGCGGCCTTGCCCACCTGGCCGAACTCCTCCGGGCCGTCCCCGAGACGGCGCCGGTCGTAGGCGCCCATGAAGGCGAGCAGGACCGTCCAGCCGAGCCCGGCGAGCAGGGCGACGAGGAGCGTGTACGGACGCGTGTTGGGCAGCGTCCACATGCAGACGGCCATGACCAGCACCGCCGACAGCGCGTCGGTCGAGACGATGCGGCGGATGTAGGGCAGGTACCAGGCGGCCCGGCGCGCCTGGCGACCTCGTCGGCCGTGACGCCGTCCCGCAGCTCGAAGGGCACCCCCGGGTGCGCCCACGACAGCCTGGTCCTCGGGGCGGAGCGCCGCCGCTCCTGCCTCGGCGCCGTGACGTCCCGCAGCGTGGCCGAGCCGGAACCGCCGCTCCCGCTATCGGACGTCTTCATGCGCATCCTCCTACCGCCGTGCACGGGCGGTTCCCCTGCCGCCGGCGTGCAGCCCCACACGCTAGCGAGCCTGAAGACGCGCTGAAGGTGAATAGGCAGATCTGCCCCACGTACCGTTCCCGTCTGTCCCGATCCGCCCCGAGTGTCGTCTGTCTTCCTAGTGGCTCCGGTCACCGCGTGCGACCTCTCGCAGCGCTCGGTGGCCCACCGGCGGCGCGCGGACGGCGCGCGGGCGTCGACGTGGCCGGCGTCGTCAGCCGCGGGGGTGGAAGCGGGCCTGCGCCGCCTCCAGCCCCTCGGTGACGACGAGCCCGACGGCGTCCTCCGCGTCGCCGACGAGCAGCTCGACCTCGGTGCGCTCGCGCTTCGCGAACGGCTCGAGGACGTAGTCCGCGGGGTCCTGCCGGCCCGGTGGGCGCCCGATGCCGCACCGCACCCGCACGTAGTCCTTGGTGCCGAGGGATGCGCTGATCGAGCGCAGCCCGTTGTGGCCGCCCTCTCCCCCGCCGAGCTTGAGCTTGAGCCGCCCGAGGTCGAGGTCGAGGTCGTCGTGCACGACGACGACGTGGTCCGGCTCGACCGAGAAGTACCTCGCGAGCCCGGCGACGGGGCCGCCCGAGGTGTTCATGTACGTGAGCGGCACCGCGAGCACGGCCCGCGGGCCGGGTGCTCCCCCGGGCAGCGTGCCGAGGCGGGTCTCGACGACGCGGGCCTGCGCGCGCCCGTGCGCCTTGAGCTTCTCGCCGCGGGCGAGCGCCTCGACGACGACCTCGCCGATGTTGTGCCGCGTGCCGGCGTAGCGGGGCCCGGGGTTGCCCAGGCCGACCACGAGCCACGTGCCGTCGCTCATGGCGGCCTGGACCTCCCCGGGCTGCTGGTGGTGCTGGTGGTGCTGGGTCGGACGGGCAGGTCAGGCCTGCTCGGCCTCCTGGCCGTCGGCGTCGGCCGCGTCGGCCGCCTCGCCACCGGCGGGCGTCTCGGCCTCGGCGGCCTCGTCCTCGGTGCCGGCCGCACCGGCGCCCACCTCGGCCTCGGCCTCGGCGAGCTCCTCCTCGAGGTGGGTCTCGTTCACGCTGACGACGTTCTCCTCGCCGTCGGTGACGAGCTCGACGCCCGCGGGGAGGTCGAGGTCCTTGGCGAGGACGTGGTAGCCGGCCGCCTTGCCCTCGACGTCGACATGGACGTTCTCCGGCAGGTTGAGCGCGTCGGCCAGCACGGTGATGGTCTGGTGGTCGACCACGACGACGGTCCCGCCGAGCGGGTCGCCGGTCGTCACGACGGAGATGTCGACCTGCACCTTCTCGCCGCGGCGGACCGTGACGAAGTCGACGTGCTCGATGAAGCCCTTGATGGGGTCGCGCTGCACGAACTTCGCGAGCGCGAGGTGCGCGTCGCCGGACACGTCGAGCGTGACGACGGCGTTGCGGTGCTTGAGCGCGAGCATGGTCTGGTGCCCCGGCAGCGACAGGTGCAGCGGCGCCTCGCCGTGGCCGTAGACGACGGCGGGGACCTTGTCGGCCCGGCGGAGACGGCGTGCCGCGCCCTTGCCGAACTCGGTGCGGGTCTCGGCGGGGAGGTGGATCTCGGACGACACGGCGGAACTCCTCGGCTGGTCGCGGGTGGCGGTCTGTTCACGGTCCAGGCGGGGCGACGCAGCCGTGCCGCGCCTCGTCGATGACGGGCCGGGCGTCAGCCTGCGGTCCCTCGCCGTGACAACCGCGTCAGCCTACCCGCAGCGGTCCACGCGACCCAACTCGCGGCCGGCGCGACGGACTGCGGGAGACTGCGCGGGTGCGGATCTCGGCGAAGGCGGACTACGCCGTGCGCGCGGTCGTGGAGGTCGCGGCGGCCGGCGAGGGCGCCGTCGTCCCCGCGGAGGCGCTCGCGCGGCGCCAGGCCGTGCCCGGCAAGTTCCTCGAGGCGATCCTCGCGGACCTGCGGCGCGCCGGCGTGCTGACCGGGGTCCGCGGCGCGGCCGGCGGCTACCGGCTGACCCGTCCGGCGGGCGAGGTGTCGGTCGCCGACATCGTCCGGGCCGTCGACGGGCCGCTGGTCTCGGTGCGCGGCGAGCGCCCGCCCGACCTGGAGTACGCGGGCCCCACGACGTCCCTGCTGCCGCTGTGGGTCGCCCTGCGGGCGTGCGTGCGCCGCGTGCTCGAGACCGTCACGGTCGCTCACCTGCTCGACGGCGAGCTGCCGGACGACGTCACGGCCCTCACGCACGACCCGCAGGCGTGGGAGAACCCGTAGCGCGGTCGCGACGGGCGCACACGGATGCACACGGAGCGTGAGACGACGGGTCGATCGCGTGAAAGCCTTGTATCCCTACCTGTTTAGGGTCCTATGGTGTCGCCACCTGTTGCCGCACACACCTGGGGACACTCGTGAAGGCACTCCTCCTGCTCGCCCTGGTCGGCTTCGCCGCCCAGCTCGTCGACGGCAGCCTCGGCATGGCGTACGGCGTCACGTCGACGACGCTGCTCCTCGCCATCGGCACCAACCCGGCCATGGCCTCCGCGACGGTGCACCTCGCCGAGATCGGGACCAGCCTCGCCTCCGGGGTCTCGCACTGGCGCTTCGGCAACGTCGACTGGCGCGTCGTCCGCCGGGTCGCGCTCCCGGGCGCCGTCGGCGCGTTCCTCGGCGCCACGGTGCTGTCCGCGGTGTCCACCGAGGTGGCCGCACCGCTCATGGCGCTCCTCCTGCTCGCCCTCGGCGGCTACGTGCTCGTCCGCTTCACGCTCGTCGACCTGCCGCGCACGCGCGACCCCCGCCCGCTGCGGCGGCGCTTCCTCGGCCCGCTCGGCCTCGTCGCCGGCTTCGTCGACGCGACGGGCGGCGGCGGCTGGGGTCCGGTCGGCACCCCGGCGCTGCTCGCGACCGGGCGCATGGAGCCGCGGAAGGTCGTCGGCTCGATCGACACGAGCGAGTTCCTCGTGGCCCTCGGCGCCTCGGCCGGCTTCCTCGTCGGGCTCGGGACGGCCGGGATCGACCTCGGCATGGCGCTGGCCCTGCTCGCCGGCGGCCTCGTCGCCGCCCCGATCGCGGCGTGGGTCGTGCGTGTCCTGCCGCCCCGCATCCTGGGCTCGACCGTGGGCGGTCTCATCGTGCTGACCAACGTCCGCACCCTGCTGCGCTCGGACCTCGTCGAGGTCGGCCCGGCGGCGACCTGGGTCGTCTACGCCGTCGTCGTCGCCGTGTGGGTGCTCGCGGTCGCGCACTCCACGCGCCGGCACCTCGCGCTGTCGCGCGAGGCCCTCGCCGGCACGGGCGGCACCGGCGGCACCGACGGCACCGGCGCCGCGCCCGACGTCAGTGCGGCTCGAACAGGCTCGTGACCGACCCGTCGTCGAAGATCTCGCGGATCGCGCGGGCGAGCAGCGGCGCGATCGACAGCACCGTGAGCCCCGGGAAGCGCTTGTCCGGGGTGATCGGCAGGGTGTCGGTGACGACGACCTCGTCGATGGGCGAGTTCGACAGCCGCTGGATGGCAGGACCGGACAGGATCGCGTGGGTCGCGGCGACGATGATCGACGCCGCGCCCTGCGCGTGCAGCGCCTCGGCGGCCTGCACGATGGTCCCCGCGGTGTCGATCATGTCGTCGATGAGCAGGCAGTGCCGGCCCTCCACGTGCTCCGAGCCGACGATCTCGTGCACCTGCACCTTGTTCGGCACGGTGGGGTCGCGCCGCTTGTGGATGATCGCCAGCGGCGCGCCCAGCCGGTCCGACCAGACGTCGGCGGTCCGCACCCGCCCCATGTCGGGGCTCACGATGGTGAGCGAGGACCGGTCGACCCGGGTCGTCACGTAGTCGGCGAGCACCGGCAGGGCCCACAGGTGGTCGACCGGGCCGTTGAAGAAGCCCTGGATCTGCGCGGCGTGCAGGTCGACGCTGATGAGCCGGTCCGCCCCCGCGGTGGAGAACATGTCCGCGACCAGGCGCGCGCTGATCGGCTCGCGGCCGCGGTGCTTCTTGTCCTGCCGGGAGTAGCCGTAGAACGGCGCGACGACCGTCACGCGCTTGGCCGAGGCCCGCTTGAGCGCGTCGACCATGAGCAGGTGCTCCATGAGCCACTGGTTGATCGGCGCGGTGTGGCTCTGCAGCACGAAGACGTCGCAGCCGCGGACGCTCTCGGCGAAGCGCACGTAGATCTCGCCGTTGGCGAAGTCGTACGCCGTCGTCTGCACGACGTCGACGCCGAGGTGCTCGGCGACCTCCCGCGTGAGCGAGGGGTGCGCCCGCCCGCTCACGAGGACCAGGCGCTTCTCCGGCGTGCTGATGATGGGCTTCAACGCGGGTCTCCCTGCTCGCCGGTCTCGCCGGGCTCGGTGGTGCTCTGCTCCCGGGCCGCTGCGGCCCGGGCCCGCGCCGACGCCTCGGCGGCCGCGCTGCCGGGCCGGCGCTCCTCGACCCAGCCGTCGACGTTGCGCTGCGGCGCGACCGTCATCGCGAGCGCCCCGGGGGGCACGTCCTTCCGCACGACCGTGCTCGCGGCGGTGTAGGCGCCGTCGCCGACCGTCACGGGCGCGACGAGCATGGTGTCGGAGCCGATGCGCACGTGGTCGCCGACCGTCGTGCGGTGCTTGTGCACGCCGTCGTAGTTGACGAAGACGGTCGCGCAGCCGATGTTCGAGCCCGTCCCGATGGTCGCGTCGCCGACGTAGGACAGGTGCGGCACCTTCGAGCCCGCGCCGATGCGCGCGTTCTTCGTCTCGACGAAGGCGCCGAGCTTGCCGCCCTCGCCGAGGTCGGTGCCGGGGCGGAGGTAGGCGAACGGCCCGACGGTCGCCCCGGCCGCGAGCACGGCGCCGCTGCCGTGGCTGCGGACGACGCTCGCGCCCTCGCCCACCTCGCACGCGCTCAGGGTGGTGTCGGGGCCGACGCTCGCGCCCGCGCGGACGACCGTCCCGTCGTGCAGCTGGGTGCCGGGCAGCAGGGTGACGTCGGGCTCGAGGACGACGTCGACGTCGACCCACGTCGTGACCGGGTCGACGACGGTGACCCCCGCGCGCATGTGCGCGTGCAGGGTGCGCCGGTTGAGCAGCGCCCCGACCTCCGCGAGCTGCACCCGGTCGTTGACGCCGTCGACCTCGTGCGCGTCGGCGACGGGCACCCCCGCCACCTGCAGCCCGCGGGCGCGTGCCTCGGCGACGACGTCGGTGAGGTACTGCTCGCCCTGCGCGTTGGCCGCGCCGAGCCCCGGGAGCACGTCCCGGCACAGGTCGAGGTCGAGCGCCCACAGGCCGCCGTTGACCTCGCGCACCGCGCGCACGGCCTCGTCGGCGTCCTTGTGCTCCACGACCGCCCGCACCTGCCCGGCCTCGTCGCGGACGACCCGGCCGTAGCCGGTGGCGTCGTCGAGCACGGCCGTCATGAGGGCGACGGGGGCGTCGGCGGCGGCGCCCAGCAGCGCCTGCAGCGAGTCCGTGGTCACCAGCGGCACGTCGCCGGAGGTGACGAGCACGGGACCCGTCAGCCGCGGCAGCCCGTCGGCCTCGCGCGCCGCGTCGAGCGCCTGCAGCCCGCACCACAGCGCCCGGCCCGTCCCGGGCACCTCGTCCTGGTCGGCGACGACGACCCGCCGCCCGAGGCGCTCCCCCACCTCCGCCGCGTGCGCCGCGACGGCCTCGCGCTCGTGCCGCACGACCACGACGACCTCGTCGGCCAGCGGCGCGGCGGCGGCGACGGCGTGCCCGAGCAGGCTCCGGCCGCCGACGCGGTGCATGACCTTGGGGGTCCGCGAGCGCATGCGGGTCCCCTGGCCCGCCGCGAGCACGACGACCGCTGCGGCCCTCGTCCTCCTGGTGGCGTCGGTGCCGTCGGCGGACGGGGTGGCGGTCTGGTCGGGCACGGCGTGGGCCTCCCGGGTGGGGTGCGGGCGGACTGTCCGGACTCTACCCACCCGCGGCACGGCGCCCGTGCGCCCGACCGGCCCGCTCCGCCCCCCGGATTCGAACCGGGACCGCGAGGCTCCAAAGGCCTGCGTGCTGCCGTTACACCAGGGCGGACCGGACCCGCGGTGTCGTCGCGGGACCGGGAGGCGCCAGTCTGCCGTGCCCGGCGGCGCGCGCCCGCCGGACCCCGCCCGTCCCGCCGCCCGTCCGAGCCCGTCCATCCCACCCGTCACACTGGACGCGTGAGCGACGCCCGCGAGGAACCGGAGCGCCCGGACGACACCGTCGACCCGGCCCGCCTCGTGCTGTCCGGGGAGACCGGTCGTGCCCGCGTCTCGCGACGCTCGCGCATGACGGGCTCCCAGCGCCGCGAGCAGCTCGTCGACATCGGGCGCCGCCTGTTCGCCGAGCGCGGCGTCGAGGGCACGACGGTCGAGGAGATCGCCGCCGCGGCCAAGGTGTCCAAGCCGGTCGTGTACGAGCACTTCGGCGGCAAGGAGGGCCTGTACGCGGTGGTCGTGGACCGCGAGGTCCAGCACCTGCTCGGCCTCATCTCCAGCGAGCTCGTGGCCGAGACGCACCCCCGCGCCATGCTCGAAGGGGCCGCGCTCGCGCTGCTCACGTACATCGAGGACCACCCCGACGGCTTCCGCATCCTCGTGCGCGACTCCCCCGTCGCCCAGTCCACCGGGACGTTCTCCTCCCTGCTCGGGGACACCGCGACGCAGGTGGAGCACGTGCTCGTCGACGCCTTCGCGGCCCGCGGCCTCGACCGGAGGACCGCCCCGATGTACGCGCAGATGCTCGTCGGCATGGTCGCGATGACCGGGCAGTGGTGGCTGGACTCGCGGCGCCCGAAGAAGGCGGAGGTCGCCGCGCACCTCGTCAACCTCGCGTGGAACGGGCTCGCCGGACTCGAGCGCAAGCCGCGCCTCACCCGCCGACGCTGAGCGCGTCGCCTAGGGTCGCGCCATGACGGGGGACCGGCCGGGACCGGGCGCGGCCCGCGACCGCGGCGGGCCGGGTGAGGTGGACGCGCCCGACGAGGTCGACCGGGTCGTCGCGGCCTGGGCGCGCGTGCGGCCCGACCTCGACGTCGCCCCGCTGGAGGTGCTCTCCCGCGTGTCCCGGCTCGCGCACCACCTCGACCGGGCCCGGGCCTCGACCTTCGACGCGCACGGCCTGGAGCGCTGGGAGTTCGACGTGCTCGCCGCCCTGCGCCGCAGCGGGCCGCCGCACCGGCTCACGCCGTCGCAGCTGCTGCCGCAGACCCTCGTCACGAGCGGCACCATGACGACGCGCATCGACCGGCTCGCCGCGCGCGGCCTGGTGTCGCGCGGGTCGTCCCCGCGCGACCGCCGCCTCGTGGTCGTCGAGCTCACCGAGGACGGCCGCGAGCTCGTCGACGCCGCGATGGCGTCGCTGCTGGAGCGCGAGGCGTCGTTCCTCGCGGGCATGCCGCGGCGCGACCGCGAGCGCCTCGCCGACCTCCTGCGCGTGCTCGTGCGGCCGTTCGAGCGCTGAGCGCCCGCCCGGTCGGACCTCCTCCGCTCGGACGAGGTTCGCCGTAAAGCGTTCACCTGGCGTTCACCGTGCGTTTGACTCGGGCGGTGAGCTCCGTGAGGTCCGGACCCGACGACACCGCCCACCGCCCCGGCGCGCGGTCGCCCCTGCTGTCGGAGCCGCGCACGAGCGGCGCCCTGCTCCTCGTGGTCGCCGCGCTGCTCGTCGCCCACAGCGTGCTCGTCGTCGTGCGCTTCGGCCTCGGTGTGGACTTCCCGGGCCGCGACTCGCTGTTCCGCCTCGTCCGGCTCAGCGGCGAGTACGGGCTCGCGGGCTGGTTCAGCGGCGTGCTGCTCCTCGTCGTCGCGCAGCGGCTGTGGCGGCTCAGCCGACGCCCGGACGGGCGCCGGGACCGCCGGGAGGCGGTGCTGGCGGGGGTGTTCCTCTACCTCAGCTTCGACGAGTCGATGGGTGTCCACGAGCAGCTCGTCGACCCGGTGGCGGCCCTGGTGCCCGTCGGCGGGCTGCTCACCTTCGCGTGGGTGCTCGTCGCGCTGCCGCTGCTCGTCGTCCTCGCGGCCGTCTACCTGCCGTGGCTGCGGTCCCTGCCGAGCCCGGCCGGCGCGTGCGTCCTGCTCGCCGCGGTCGCCTACGTCGGCGGGGCCGTGGGGATGGAGATGGTGGGCGGGGCCGTGTTCGACGCGGGCGGCGCGCAGAGCCTCACGTACTTCGCCGCCTCGACGCTGGAGGAGGTCCTCGAGCTGCTCGCGGTCGTCGCCTTCCTCGCGACCCTCCACTGGCTCGAGGAGGTCCGCGCCGCCGGACCTCAGGCGCGGGCGACGGACCGCCCGGCCGCGCCACCCACGTCCGCGGCGCCGGTGACGTCGGCGAGGTCGAGCACGACCGGGAGCCCGTCGCCGGCGTGGCGGGAGGAGAACACCTCGCTGCCGTGGCCCGGCTCCTCGAAGAGGTGGACCACGTCGAGGGCACCGAGGTCGGTCCCGCCCACCTCACCGGCGTAGCGGACGGCCTCGCGCTCCCCCATCCGGAGTGCCTCGTCGCGGTCGACCGCGGCCCACAGCGTGACGCGCTCCTCGACGACGCCGTCGTGCAGTCGGCACACCGTGCGCACGGCGTACCAGGCGGTGTCCCCCATGCGACCACCTCCTCGTGTGGGGTCGACGGTACGCCTCCGGCCCGGCCGCGGACCAGGGGCGCGGCCCGGTCACGCGCGGCGGCGCGCGCGGGAGCGGGCGCGCGGGTGTGGACGCGGACGCCCGACGGGAGCACGATGACGACGTGCGTGCGGGGGGCGCGCCGCTCGTGGCGGCGCTGACGGTGGCGGCGTCGCTGGCCGTCGGCGTCCTGGGCGCGGGCGCGGTCGACGACTTCCTCGCGGTGTCCTTCGGGGACAAGGAGCCGCTCGTCGCCGCCCCCCGCGAGCCGCAGCCGCCCGTGGCCGCCGCGCCGCTCGGGACCGTCGCGGTGACGGACCTGCCGGCGGGCCACGAGGCCGACCCGCTGCTCCGCCTCGCGCGCGCCGAGCTCGTCGCGGCGGTCGGGCGCCGCGGCGGGACGGTCGTCGACGCCGCGGACGGCACCGGGCCGGACGGCGTGGACCGCGTGGTGCTCGGGCTCGCCGGCACCGTGCCGGCCGGGGCGGACCCGGCCCGCCACACCGTCGAGGTGAGCGCGGGCCCCGGCGGGACGGTCGTCTCGCTCGCGGCGCCGGACCGCCGCGGCCTCGCCCAGGCGGCCTTCCGCCTCGGGCACGCCCTGGACGCCGGGACCGACCTCGCCGAGGTGCCGGCCGGCCCCGTGGAGCCGGAGCTCGACCGTCGCTGGGTCGACACGGGGGCCGTCGGCGTCGTGCCGGACCCCGCCGCCTACGCGGCGCAGGACGACTACGGCCACGCCTCCGGCGCGCTGTCGTCGGTCGTGCTCGACGAGGCGCCGTGGCTGGACCCCGTCGCCCTGCGCGACGTCGAGCGGGACTGGGAGGCCTACGTCGACCGGATGGTGTCGTACGGCTACGACGGGGTCGTCGTGCCGGGCTTCCTCGAGTACGTCACCTTCGCCGGCGTCGGCACGGGCGAGGACGTGTACCCGGCGGGCAGCCCGTACGCCGAGCGCGCCGTCGCCATGCGCGAGCAGGTCGGCGCGATGTGGGCGTACGCGGACCGGATGGGCATGGACGTCGTCCTGGTCACCGACATGCTCGCGCTCACCGGGCCGCTCGAGGCCTACCTGGAGGCGCAGCCGGGCGGGCTCGACGCGGACTCCGCCGCGCTGTGGGACGTGTACGCCGCCGGCGTCGACGAGCTGCTCACCGAGCTGCCGTTCGTCGACGGGCTCATGGTCCGCGTCGGGGAGGCGGGCGCCGTCTACAACCTCGACGGCTGGGACTACTACTCCGCGCTCGAGGTGACGACCGACACCCAGGTCCGCACCATGCTCCGCACCCTGACCGGCGCGGCCGCCCCGCACGGCGCCGAGGTCGTGCTGCGCACGTGGACGGTCGGGGTCGGCGAGGTCGGTGACCTCCACACCTCGCCGCGGACCTACGAGCGGGTGCTCGGGACGGGCGCCGGCGCCGTCGAGGGCCTCGACGACCTCGTCGTGTCGACGAAGTTCGTCGCGGGCGACTTCGACAGCTGGCTGCCGCTCAACCCCACCCTGCTCGTCGGGGACCAGCCCCGGGTGGTGGAGGTGCAGGCGCGCCGCGAGTTCGAGGCCTTCTCGGCCTTCCCCAACGACGTCACCGGCGACCACGCCGCGGCGCTGCAGCAGGTCGCGGCGGCCAACCCCGCCCTCGACGGGGTGTGGGTGTGGACGCAGGGCGGGGGCCCGCCACGCGCGGGGCCGATGTCGCTGTACCTCACCACGGGCTTCTGGCAGACCTACGACCTGCACGTGTGGACCGCCGCGCAGCTCGCCTGGGACACCGGCACCGACGTGGCGGCCGCCGAGCGGGCGTGGCTGCGGCGCACGTGGAGCACCGAGCCCGGGACCGTCGCCGCCCTGTCGCGCGTGCTGCGGCTGTCGCGCGCCGCCGTGCTCGACGGGCTCTACGTGCGCCCGTACGCCGAGCAGGAGGTGCGCGCCTTCGGCCTCGAGCCGCCGCCCATGCTGTGGGTGTTCAAGTGGGACCTCGTCTCCGGCGACACCGCGACGTGGTCGGCGATCTACGAGGCCTCGCGCGGCCGTGTCGACGGGGCCGTCGCCGGCTCCGACCGCGCCGTCGCGACGGTCGACGCCATGCGCGCCGAGCTCGCGGCCACCGACCCGGCGACGTTCCGCGACCCGGCCCAGCACGCCCTGCTCACGCGGTCCCTGGACTACGAGCGGGACCTGTTCACCACCCTGGGCGCGTACCGGGAGGCGATGCTGCGGCACCAGGAGTGGCTCGCGACCGGCTCCGGGCAGGCGCGGCGGCAGGCGGCGGACGCCTCGGCGCGCTACCGCGACCTCGCCGCCGAGCACGAGGCCCGCTGGCGCGGCGACCTCGACCTCCCCCCCTACGAGCTGGCCGCGGCCGACCGCGGCCTGCAGCGGCAGCAGGCGCACGTCGCGACGGTGTGGTCCGCCCGGGTCCTCCTGCTGCTCGCCGCCGCTGGCCTCGCCCTGGTCCGGCCGCTGCGCCGGGCGGCGCTGGCGCCGTGGCGCCTCGACGCCGCGACGTGGCAGGCGGCCGGCCCGCGCGGGCGGCTGCCGGCCGTGGTGGTCCCCGGGGTCGTCGTCGTGGGCGCGCACGCGGCCTTCGGCTCGTGGGTGTCCCCGGTGTGGACCGCTCTCGCCGTCGGCACCGCGGCCGCCGGCACCCTCGCGGCGGCCGGTGTGGCGGCGTCGCTGCGGCGGCGGCGCTGCCCGTACGGGCCCGGCGGCGGGCCCGTCGTCGTGTCGGTGCTCGGGCCCCAGCTCCTCGCGGTCGTGCCGCTGCTCGTCGCGCTCGCGTGGCGCGGCCCGGTCGGCGCGTGGAGCGGGTTCTGGCTCGACCCGACGGCGCGCGCGGCCTACGTGACGGCGGCGGTCGTCGCCGTCGTGTGGCTGCTCGTGGCCCCCGCGCTCGCGGCGACGGCGTGCCGCGCCGGGGCGGGCGCGGTGGCCGCGGCGACCGGCGGGGCGCTGCTGGTGTGGCCCGGCCTCGTCGGCGCGGTCGTCGGGACGGAGCGGCTGCTGACGGTACTCAACGACGAGCTGCAGGTGGTGCCGGCGGGCCTGTCGCGCATCCTCGGCCTGACGGTGCACCTCGGCGTGCCCACCGACCTGCCCGTGCTCGCGCTCGTCGCCGGGTCGACGCTGTGGCTGCTCGCGCTCGTCCTGCTCCGCGCGGTGGGTGCCCGGCCCCGGCCCCGACCGCAGCGGCCCCGCGGCGCCGGACCGCGCCCGCCGTCGCGCCCTCAGGAGCCCTCGACGACCTCCGCGAGCGCGAGCCACTCCGCCTCGACCTGATCGCGCTCGGCCGTCACGTCCCGCAGTCGCGCGTCGAGCTCCAGGACCGCCGCCGCGTCGGTCGCGCGGGCCGCGAGGTCCTCGTGCAGCCGGGTCTCCTCCGCGCCGAGCCGCTCGAGGCGCCGCTCGAGGCGGGCGAGGTCCTTGCGGGCCGCCCGCAGGTCCGCCGCGGCCAGGCCGGGGCCGGGGCGATCGCCCGCGGCCGTCGGCGCGGGGCCCGCCGACGAGGGAGCCGAGCCGCCGGCCGTCCCTCCCGCCGAGCGCCGCTCGAGGTACTCCTCCACCCCGCGCGGCAGGTCCCGCAGCGCGCCGTCGCCGAGCATGCCGACGTAGCGGTCGCACAGCCGCTCGAGCAGGTAGCGGTCGTGGCTCACCACCACGAGCGTCCCCGCGAAGGAGTCGAGGACGTCCTCCATCGCGGCGAGGGAGTCGGTGTCGAGGTCGTTGGTCGGCTCGTCGAGCAGCAGCACGTTCGGCCGCTGCAGGAGCAGGCGCAGCAGCTGCAGGCGGCGCCGCTCGCCGCCGGACAGCTCCGAGACCCGCGTCCACTGCCGCTCCCGCGGGAACCCGAGCTGCTCGACGAGCTGGCTCGCCGTCATCTCCCTGCCGCCGACCACCGCGGTCTGGGCGACGTCGGCGACGGCCTCGACCGCCCGGCGGTGCGCGACCGGCGCGAGCTCGGCGAGGTCCTGGGTGAGGCACGCCACCTCGACCGTCTTCCCGCGGCGGACCCGGCCGCCGTCGGGCTCCCGCTGCCCGGTGAGCAGGCGCAGCATCGTCGTCTTGCCGGCGCCGTTCGCGCCGACCACGCCGTAGCGCTCGCCGGGGGCGAGCCGCCACGTCGTGCCGGCCAGCAGCGGCTCCCCGCCTCGCGGGTGGTCGACGCGCACGTCCTCGAGGTCGAGCACGTCCTTGCCGAGCCGGGCGGCCGCGAGGCGCTGCAGCGCGACGCCGTCGCGCGGGGGCGGCTCGTCGGCGATGAGGTCCGCGGCGGCGTCCAGGCGGAACCTGGGCTTGCTCGTGCGGGCGGGCGCGCCGCGGCGCAGCCACGCGAGCTCCTTTCGCACGAGGTTCTGCCGCCGCTCCTCGGTGACGGCTGCGACCCGCTGCCGCTCCGCGCGGGCGAGCACCCACGCGGCGTACCCGCCCTCGTAGGCGTCGACCTCGCCGTCGTGCACCTCCCACGTCGTCGTCACGACGGCGTCGAGGAACCAGCGGTCGTGCGTGACGACGACGAGGGCGCCGCGCCCGCTCGCCGCGCGGGCCCGCAGGTGCTCGGCGAGCCACGCGACGCCGTCGACGTCGAGGTGGTTGGTCGGCTCGTCGAGCAGGAGCACGTCGGGGTCGTCGACGAGCACGCGCGCGAGCGCGACCCGGCGCAGCTGCCCGCCGGACAGCGCGTCCGTCGCGGCGTCCATGCCGCCGACGCCGGCGGCGTCCAGGTCACCGAGCAGGCCGCCGACGACGTCGCGGACCCGGGCGTCGCCCGCCCACTCGTGCGCCGCCCGGTCCCCGAGGACGGTCTCGGCGACGGTCCGTCCCGTGGGCTGGTCGCGCTGGTCGAGCATGCCGACGCGCGAGCCGGACCGGACCGACACCCGCCCGTCGTCGGGGTCGAGGCGCCCGGCCAGCACGCGCAGCAGCGTCGACTTGCCGCCGCCGTTGCGCCCGACGACGCCGACCCGGTCGCCGTCGTCGACGCCGAGGGAGACCTCGCGCAGCAGCACGCGGTCGGGCACGGCGACGTGGACGCCCGTGCAGTTGACGAGGTTGGCCACTCAGACCGCCCCGCGCACCCCGCCGTCCACGAGACGACAGCCTGGCACGGGACCGGTGGCGCGCAGCACGCGGGCCACCCCCGGGGCCTCGCCCAGGGCGACGGCGAGCTCGGCGGCGTGCTGGTCGTCCTCGGCGAGGACGGCGACGGTCGGCCCGGAGCCGCTCACCAGCGCCCCCATGGGCGCGGCGTCCAGGACGGTCTCGAGCAGCTGGTCGAGCTCGGGCAGCAGCGACACGGCTGCGACCTGCAGGTCGTTGTGCAGCGACGCGCCGAGCGCGGCGGGGTCGCCGGAGCGCAGCGCCTGCATGAGCGGGTCCGACACGCGCGGCTCGATGACGGCGCGCCCGGCGCGGAGCCGGTCGAGCTCGGCGTACACCGCGGGGGTCGACAGCTCCGACGTCGACACGAGCAGCACCCAGCTCCAGCCGCCGCGGGTGAGGGCGGGGGTGAGGCGGTCGCCGCGGCCGAGGCCGACGGCCGTCCCGCCGAGCAGCATGAACGGCACGTCGGAGCCGAGGCCCGCGCCGAGGTCGGCGAGCTGGGCCCGCGGCAGGTCGAGGCCCCACAGCGCGTCGCACGCGAGCAGGGCCGCGGCGGCGTCGGCGGACCCGCCCGCCATGCCGCCCGCGACGGGGATCTGCTTGCGGACGTGCAGGTGGACGCCGAGGTCGGGCTCGTCGTCGGCGCCGGCCGTGCGCGCGACCGCGCGGGCGGCGCGGACGGCGAGGTTCGTGCCGTCGCACGGCACGCGCGCGGCGTCCACCCCGCTCACCTCGACCGTGAAGGTGCCGCCCGGCGCGCGGGTCGCCGTCACCTCGTCGTAGAGCCCGACGGCCTGGAAGACGGTCGCGAGCGGGTGGTACCCCTCGTCGTCGGGCACCCCGACGGACAGGTGGAGGTTGACCTTCGCGGGGGCTCGAACGGTCACAGCAGCGCGTCCGGCCATCGGACCGAGGCTAGGGGCTGTCCTCCTGCAGCGCGCCCCGGAACGCGGCCCGCCCACGGCGCAGCGCGTCGGCGACGGCCGCGAAGGCCGTGACGTCGAGCCGTTCGGCCCGCTCGCGCGGGTCGACGCCCGCCGCGAGGAGCGCGGCCTCCGCGGCGGCCGCCGACCCCGCGAGCGGGGCGAGCGACTGCCGCAGCGTCTTGCGCCGCTGCGCGAAGGCGGTGTCGACGACGGCGAAGACGTCCTCGCGGGGCGCCTCGGCCGCGGGCGGCTCGCGGCGCTCGAAGCCGACCAGGCCGGAGTCGACGCGCGGCACCGGCCAGAAGACCGTCGGTGCCACCGAGCCGACCCGGCGCGCCGCGGCGTACCACGCGAGCTTCACCGAGGGCACGCCGTAGACCCGGCCGCCGGGGGTGGCGCACAGCCGGTCGGCGACCTCCGACTGCACCATGACGACCCCGGAGCGCACGCTCGGCACCGCCCGGAGCACCCCGAGCAGGATGGGGACGGCGACGTTGTACGGCAGGTTCGCCACCAGGGCGTCCGGTGGGAGCGGCAGGTCGGCCGCGGCGACGGCGGTCGCGTCGCCCCGCACGACGTGGAGCCGGTCGACCGCACCCGGCAGGTGCTCGGCGACCGTGCCGGGCAGGGCCGCGGCCAGCCGCTCGTCGAGCTCGACGGCGACCACGCGCGCCCCGCTGGACAGCAGCGGCACCGTGAGCGACCCGAGGCCCGGGCCGACCTCGAGGACCGTGTCCCCGGGGCCGACGCCCGCCAGCCGGACGATGCGCGTGACCGTGCCCGGGTCGACGACGAAGTTCTGCCCCTTGCTCTTCGTCGGCGCGACGCCGTGCCGCGTCGCGAGGGCGCGCACGTCGACGGCCCCGAGCCCCACGAGGGGGCCGGGGCCGTCGTCGCCGGACGCGGTCAGGACGTGCCGCTCAGCTGTACAGACGCGGGCCGCAGTGCGGCCACTGGCCGACCCCGGCACGCTCGTACAGGGCCTTGGCGCGCGCGGTCTGCTCGGAGGCCGACGCCTGGCTCGGCAGGCCCGATCCGCCGACGGACTGCCACGTGGCCACGCTGAACTGGTACAGGCCGTGGTACAGGCCGTTGCCCGACACGATGGTCGGGCTGCCACCGGACTCGCACTGCGCGAGCGCCGCCCAGTTGAGGGAGTCGACGTCGCTGCCCACCGGCGCGGGGGCCGAGCCGCCGGAGGAGCCAGAGGAGCCGGAGGACCCGGAGGAACCGCCGGAGGAGGAGCCCGACGAGGAGCCGGAGGAGCGGCTCGAGGAGCTGCTGGCCGCCGCGCGGACGGGCTCCGGCGCCGGGCGCTGCTTCGTGCCCTCGGCGACGACGCGGTCCACGGGCTCGGTGACGACCTCGCGCGCGACCTCCTCGCGGGTCTCCTCGTCGCCGTCCACCAGGACGACGCGGTACGTCACGCGCTCCTCGCCGGGGCTGCCCTCCTCGACGACCTCGGTCTCGCCCTCGTAGACGTCGTCGGACTCCACGGTGCGCGAGCCGTGCTCGAGCTCGACGCTCTCGACGACGTCCTCCACCACGACGCGCTCGATTGTGACCTTCCGGCCCTCCACGAGGACGTCCTCCGGCGCCGGGTTGAGGCGGTCCAGCTCGCCGACGGTGAGGCCGAGCTCCTCGAGCAGGTCGCCGACGGTGGGGGCGGCGGACGTGACGGCCCGGGTCTCGCCGTCGGCGATCACGGTGAGGTTCTTGGGCACGCTCATCGTCAACGACAGACCCGAGCGCCCGATCGAGGCGGAGCGGGACGTCGACAGCCACGCGTCGGCGTGGCGCAGGCCGATGGCCGCGAGCGCGTCGTCGACGGTCAGCTCGGTCGTCCAGTACGTGCGCTCGTCCCCGGCGGGGTCGGCGACGGTCAGCTGGCGGGCGTACCGCACGACGACCTGGTCGCCGTCGGCGACGGTCTCGCCGATCGCGGGCGAGACGAGGTCGCGCTCGTCGACCTCGACACCGGCGGCGGCGAGCACGTCGCTCACCTCGCTGCCGAGGATGCGGACGTCCTGCGCCTGGCCGTCGACCTCGAGGGTGACGGTCCGGTCGAGGACGGCGTAGCCGGCTGCGCCGGCGCCGCCGGCGAGCACGAGCCCGGCGGCGAGGACGACCGGCAGGACGCGGCGCCGCGGCGAGGAGGGACGGAGGGCGGAGGAGACGCGGCTCGCGAGGCGCGAGGCAGCAGTGCTGAGGGTCAAGGCAGTCCACCTGTGAGTGCTGTCCGGATGCCGACGACGCTCGCGGGCGGGGCGATGCCCCGGCCCGCTCTGCTGCGGGCGGACGGAGAGGTCCGCAGGGGTCGGTTCCGGCTACCGCGCCGACCGTAACCGGATCGTGACCTAAACCCGAAACCCGCCGGCGTCTCTGTGACATGTCCCACAGGTCGCCGCGCAGCCCTCCGGTGCCCTCCGCTCCGACGTCCCCGCAGGTCAGAGGGGGTTCGTCGCCGGGTCCCCCCACGAGCCGTACACGCGCTCGCTGTTCGCGACGAGGGTCGCGCACAGGTCGACGAGGTCGGCGCCCCGGGCCTCCGCCATCGCGCGCACCGTGTGCGGCATGAGGTAGGAGGCGTTCGGCCGGCCGCGGTACGGGTGCGGGGTGAGGAACGGCGCGTCGGTCTCCACGAGCAGCAGCTCGCTCGGCAGCACCGCGCACGCCTCGCGCAGGGCCGCCGCGTTGCGGAAGGTGAGGACGCCGGCGAAGGAGCAGTACCAGCCGTGCTCGGCGGCGGTGCGGGCCAGCGCGACGTCGCCGGAGAAGCAGTGGAACACCGTGCGCTCCGGGGCCCCCTCGTCGAGCAGGACCCGGACGACGTCGTCGTGCGCGTCGCGGTCGTGCACCTGCAGCGCGAGGCCCGTGCGCCTCGCGAGGTCGATGTGGCGCCGGAACGACTCCTCCTGCTGGGCGCGGCCCTCCGGCGGGGTCCGGAAGTGGTCGAGCCCGGTCTCCCCCACCACCCGCATGCGGGGGTGGTCGAGCAGCGCCTCGACTTCCGCCAGCGCGGCGTCGAGGCCGGCGTCGTCGAGCGCCGCCGCCTCGTTCGGGTGGATCGCGACTCCGCCCAGCAGCGGCAGCACCCCGTCGGGTCCCGGGTGCTGGGCGTCGAGCAGCTCCCGCGTCCAGCGCGCCGCCTCGAGGTCGCAGCCGATCTGCACCGCTCGGCCCACCCCGGCGGCACGGGCGAGACCGAGGAGGTCCTCGACGCTGCGCTCCTGCCCGTCGGCGACGTCGAGGTGCGTGTGGTTGTCCGGCACGTCGAGCGGCAGCGGCTCCGGCGGCGGCGGGGCGGTCCGGTCGCGCTCGCGTCCGTCGGCCTCGCTCGTCGCGTCGCGGGAGCGGATGGGTCGCAGCGGCACGCGACCGAGGCTAGCCAGCACCCGGTCCGGGCCGCGCCGGGGCGGAGCGGTCGGCGCCGTTCCGACCCCCGTTCCGACCCCCGCCTGACGCAGCAAGGGGGTCCCGGGCGCTCACGACGAGGGCTGGGCCCAGCGCTCCGACACGCCGCGACAGGGCCGCAGGACCCAGCACTCGTCGCCTCGGCACGAGTGCTGGGTCCCGGACGCGGCCACCGGCGTGTCGCGCCCCGTGGGCCAGCCCTCGTCGTGAGTGTGCGGACCCCCTGTACCGCCCGCGGCGCGCGGCGCCCCGGCGCCCGGCGGGCCGGTCAGGCCTCGCCGCGCAGGCGCGCGAGCTCCGTCTCCACGACCGAGTCGTCGAGCTTGGTGAACACCGGCGTCGGCTTGGCGACGGGCGTACCCGGAACGACCGGCACGCGGTGCCAGGTGCCGCGCATCGACGTGTAGTCGCCCGTGAGCACGGGGTACGGCGCCCCGCCGTCGAGGTCGTCGACCTCGCGCACCTCCGGCACGGGCGCGAAGACGCCGGTGCGCCCGAACGTCTCGTGGACCTTCTGCGCCGAGTGGGGCAGGAACGGCGCGAGCAGCGTGTTGCAGTCGCTCACGCACTGCGCCGCGACGTGGAGGATCGTCCGCATCCGCTCCGGGTCGCTCGTGGTCAGCTTGAAGGGCGCGGTCTCGGAGATGTACGCGTTCACCTCGCCGACCGCGCGCATCGCCTCGGCGAGCGCCGCCTTCTGCCGGTGGGTGCGCAGCAGCCCGCCGACGGTGCCGAAGGCGGCCTCGACGGTGTCGAGGAGCGCGGTGTCGACGGGCTCGAGCGCGCCCGCCTCGGGGACCGAGCCGACGTTCTTCGCGATGAGGCTCGCCGTCCGGTTGACGAGGTTGCCCCAGCCGGCCACGAGCTCGGTGTTGGTGCGCCGGACGAACTCCGCCCACGTGAAGTCCGCGTCGGCGGTCTCCGGGCCGGCCGCGCAGATGAAGTAGCGCAGCGCGTCGGGCTGGTAGCGCTCGAGCACGTCGCGCACGTAGATGACGACACCGCGGGAGGAGCTGAACTGCCGGCCCTCCATGGTGAGGAACTCGCTCGAGACGACCTCCGTCGGCAGCTGCAGGTCGCCGAACGGGCCCTGCTGCCCACCGCGGGCGCCCCGCCCGTCGTGCGCGAGGAGCTCGGCGGGCCAGATCTGGGAGTGGAAGGTGATGTTGTCCTTGCCCATGAAGTAGTACGACAGGGCCTCGGGGTCGTTCCACCACTCGCGCCAGCGCTCGGGGTCGCCGAGCCGGCGCGCCCACTCCACCGACGCGGACAGGTAGCCGACGACCGCGTCGAACCACACGTAGATCCGCTTGTTCGGGTTGTCCTCCCAGCCCTCCAGCGGCACCCGGATGCCCCAGTCGAGGTCGCGGGTGATGGCGCGGGGCCGCACGTCCTCCAGCAGGTTGAGGCTGAAGCGGATGACGTTGGGCCGCCACGTGCCGTCCCGCTCGACCTCGTGCAGCCACTGCCCGAGGGCGTCGGCGAGCGCCGGCAGGTCGAGGAACAGGTGCTCGGTCTCGACGAACTCCGGCACCTCGCCGTCGATGCGGCTGCGCGGCTCGAGCAGGTCCTGCGGGTCGAGCTGGTTGCCGCAGTTGTCGCACTGGTCGCCGCGGGCGGAGGGGTAGCCGCAGATGGGGCACGTGCCCTCGATGTAGCGGTCCGGCAGCGTGCGACCGGTCCGCGGGCTCACCGCGCCGAGCTGCGTCCGGGCGACGATGTAGCCGTTGTCAGCGACGGCGCGGAACAGCGTCTGCACGACCTGGTGGTGGTTGCGGGTGCTCGTGCGGGTGAAGAGGTCGTACGACAGCCCGAGCGCGGCCAGGTCCTCGACGATGACGCGGTTGTAGCGGTCGGCGAGCTCCTGGGGGCTGACGCCCTCCTTCTCGGCCTGCACGAGGATCGGCGTCCCGTGCTCGTCGGTGCCGGACACCATGAGCACGTCGTGGCCCGCCATGCGCATGTACCGGCTGAACACGTCGGAGGGGACGCCGAAACCGGCGACGTGGCCGATGTGGCGGGGGCCGTTGGCGTACGGCCACGCCACCGCCGAGAGCACGTGGGTCATGCTCGCCAGCCTAGGTGGCGGCGCCGCCGGTCCTGTCAGCCGACGAGGGAGCGGTCCCCGCCGGAGCGCTTGGCCTCGTACATGAGCCGGTCGGCCTCGTCCATGCGCCGCAGCAGCCACGCGCGGCGGTCCTCCACCGCCGCGGGGGGCAGCGCCTCCACCGCCCCCACGCTGACGGTCGGGCGCGAGCCGTCGGGCAGCCGCACCGCGACCGTGGCCGACCGCACGCACTCCGCGAGCAGGGCGGTCGGGACGCCGGTCGAGGGTGCGACGACGAGGAACTCCTCGCCCCCCAGCCGGGCGACGAGCAGCGGCCGCCCGCTCACCGGCTGCCGTCCCAGCGCGTGCAGCTCCCGCACGAGGCCGACGAGCACGTCGTCGCCGACCGCGTGGCCGAAGGTGTCGTTGAGGTGCTTGAAGCCGTCGAGGTCGAGGGCCACGACGACGACCGCGTCGGCGGCCGCGTCGCACACCTCGTCGAGTCCCTCGAACAGCCCGCGCCGGTTGAGCGCGCCGGTGAGGGAGTCGGTGAGCGCGAGGCGCCGCTCGCGCGCGTGCGCCGCGTCCAGCTGCGTCCTCACCCGCAGGATCGCGACGGCGGGTGCGGCGACGCCGGCGACCACCGCGACCGACGCCCCGAGGGTCTTCACGGGGTCGTCCGCGACGTACGCGACGCAGACGAGCGAGCCGACCGCCGACACCGCGATCTGCCACCACGTACCTCGCCGGCCGAGCCTCGCCGCGGCGACGGTGCTGAGCACACCGAGGAAGAGCGGGACGAGGAGGGCCATCTCGGGCTCGGTCCCCGCGAGGGCCCCGACCACCGCCGCGGCGGAGAACAGCGTGAGGCACGCCGGGACGACCCGGTGCACGTGGGAGCCGGAGAGCAGGAGCAGGAGGGCGGCGAGGCTGAAGACCGCGAGGGTGACGGCGGCCAGGACGAGACCGGGCCCGTCACGGTGCTGTCCGGGCAGCAGCCAGACGGCGACCGTCGGCCACAGCACGAGGACCAGGACGCGGACGGTCCGGAGGACGGGGTCGCCTCGCACGTGATCACCATGTCACCCACGGGTACGCGCTGTCAGTAGTTCCTCACGTTCCGCACCCGGACGCCGTGCACGACGCCACTCAACCCGACAGGGCGGGAAGGCCCCGCCGCAGCTGCCGGACCGCCTGGGCGATGCGCTGCTCGTTCTCGATGAGGGCGAAGCGCACGTGCCCGTCGCCGTCCGGGCCGAAGCCGACCCCCGGCGCCACCGCCACGTCGCAGTCGGTGACGAGGCGGGTGGCGAAGGCGACGCTGCCCTCCTCGCGGTAGGCGGGCGGGACGGGCGCCCACACGAACATCGACCCGCGCGGGCGGGGCACGCGCCAGCCGATCCGGGCGAGCCCGTCGCACAGCGCGTCGCGGCGCGAGCGGTACACCTCGCTCACGTGCTGCGGGTACTCGGCGGCGTCGGTGAGCGTGACGGTCGCCGCGATCTGGATGGGCTGGAACGTGCCGTAGTCGAGGTAGCTCTTGAGCTTGGCGAGCGCGGCGACGACGTCGGCGCGCCCGACGAGGAACGCGACGCGCCACCCGGCCATCGAGAAGGACTTCGTCATCGAGTACAGCTCGACGGCCACGTCGGTCCCGCCCTCGCACGCCAGCACCGACGGGGGCCGCCAGCCGTCGAAGGCGACGTCGGCGTACGCGAAGTCGTGGACGAGCACGACGTCCCTGTCCCTCGCCCAGTCCACCAGGCGCTGCAGGTCGGCCTGCTCGACGACGGCGCCGGTGGGGTTGTGGGGGAACGACAGCACGACGACCCGAGGGCGCGGCCAGCCGTGCTCCCACTGCGTCATGACGTTGTCGACGTAGGCGCGGCCGTGCCGGAAGGGGTTGGCCTGGTCCTCGTAGCGGTCGGGGGTGCCCATCGGCACCTGCCGCACGTCCGCGCCGGCGAGGTACGGGCCCCAGATGTGGATGGGGTAGCTGGGCTGCGGCACCAGGGCGGAGTCGCCGGGCTGCAGCAGCACCCACATGAGGTGGCTGAAGCCCTCCTTCGCGCCGATGACGCTCATCACCTGCGTCTCGGGGTCGAGGTCGACCCCGAAGACGTCGTGGTAGCGGCGGGCGACGGCCTGACGCAGCCGCGGGATCCCGCGCGAGGAGGAGTACCGGTGGTTGCGCGGGTTGCGGGCGGCCTCGGCGAGCTTGTCGACGGCGAGGTCCGGGCTCGGCACGTCGGGGTTGCCGAAGCCGAGGTCGACGACGTCGCGTCCCTCCCGGCGGGCCTGCTGCTTGAGCCCGTCGATGATCGTGAAGACGTACGGGGGCAGGCCGCCGATGCGCCGGAACTCCATCGCCCGAGCCTAGGAGCCCCGGACGGGTCCGCGAGGGAACCGTCCGGGGCCGAGCCGGCCACCTGTCGGCAGGTGGCCGCTCACACGCGACCGGGGGCCTGCACCTCGGTGATGCCGCCGCGCACCCGCGCGACGTCGGAGGGGACGGCGTCGGTGAAGCCCTCGGCGATGCTCACCTTGCGCGCGATGACGGCGAGGAGGACTCCGTAGATGACCTTGGACGTGATGTCGGCGACCGTGTACGTGATCTGCCGCGCGACCACGCCGTCGGTCCCGTCGATGAGGACCGGCATGAGGTACGCGCCCGGGTAGAGCATCCACGAGACGAACAGCAGCCACCAGACCGACTTCGCGAGACCGCGGGCGTTCTCCGGCAGGCGCGGCAGGTTGCCGTGGACCACGCGGTACACGAGCACGAGGATGACGAGGAAGAAGACGGTGCTGACGGCGCCCCACACCCAGAACGGGGCGGTGCGCTCGACCTCGTAGTACTGCCCGACGTAGCCGGTGTAGACCATGAGCAGGCCCGCGCCCGCGAACAGCGCCCACGCGCGCCGGAACGCCGCACCCGTCACCCCCATGACGATGAGGAGCTGCGTGAGCAGCACGGGCACGTCGATCGACCAGTTCATGTAGCGGTAGCCGTTGGAGAAGGCGGTCTCGGCCTGCACGAACGCCTCCCCGTCCCAGCGGAAGGCCTGCGTCCAGCGCTGGGAGATGACGTACAGCTCGAGCAGGGCCGACACCATCACCACCGCGGACAGCGCGGACGACAGCCGGTAGCGCGGGTGGCTGTTGGAGGAGGTGACGAGGAAGAAGACGAGGCCGGCCGCCATGGCGGCGTAGCCGAGGGTGAAGACGTGGGACACGATCGTGTACGAGACGAAGTCGTACACGTACTCGTTCTCGATGTTCATGGTGGGAGCCCCCGAGGGTCGCGGTCGGGTAGTCCCTCGACCGTCCCCGCCGTCGCGCGTGCGCACAACCTGGGGCGAGCGGGGCTCAGCCCCGGCGGGCGGCGAGGACGGCGTCGTAGAGCGCGTTCTTGCGCACGCCGCGCAGCGACGCCACCTCCGCGACGGCGTCCTTGAGGCGCAGGCCGGCGGCCTCGCGGGCCGTCACCTCCGCGACGAGGTCCGCCGGCTCCGCGGCCTCCACGACGGCGCCCGCGAGCACCACGGTGACCTCGCCGAGCACGGTGGCCGCGCCGGCCCAGGCCGCGAGCTCGGCGAGCGTGCCGCGGCGGACCTCCTCGTAGGTCTTCGTCAGCTCCCGGCACACCGCGGCCCGCCGCGTGGCGCCGAGCACCTCCGCGGCGTGGTCGAGCATCTCCGCGAGCCGGTGGGGCGCCTCGAAGAGGACGACGGTGCGCTGCTCGGCGACGAGACCGGCGAGGGCGCGCTCACGCTCGCCGCGCCTGCGGGGCAGGAACCCGTCGAAGGCGAAGCGGTCGGTCGGCAGACCGGACACCGCGAGCGCCGCGAGCACCGCGCTCGGGCCCGGCAGCACCGTGACGGGCAGGCCCGCCTCGACCGCGGCGACGACGGCTCGGTAGCCGGGGTCGGACACGGTCGGCATGCCGGCGTCCGTGACGACGAGCACGGTGCGGCCGGCCTGCACCTCCGCCAGCAGCGCCGAGGACGAGCCGCCGGAGCCGCCGGTCTCGTTGTGCTCGTGGTGCGCGACGACGCGGCCGCGGACGTCGACCCCTAGCGCCCCGGTGAGCCGGCGCAGGCGGCGGGTGTCCTCGGCGGCGACGACGTCGGCCTCCGCGAGCCAGCGACGCAGCCGCGCGCTCGCGTCGTCGGGGTCCCCGATGGGGGTGGCGGCCAGCAGCAGGCGCCCGGTCGACGGGCCGTCCGGGACGGGCACGCGACGACGGTATCCGGCGCAGCCGCCGGTGCCACCGGGAGCCGCCCGTAGCCTGGGCCCGTGAGCAGCAGCACGGGGACGGTGCTCGACCGCCGTCCGGGGGCCGGGCGGGACGACGCGGGCGCGGTCGCGGCGACGCGGCAGCGGCTGCGCGAGCGCCTCGGCCTCGTGCACCCCGAGCCGGCGTGGTGGGCGTGGGCCGTCGCCGCGGTCATGGGCGGCATCGCCGCGCTGCTCCGCCTGCCCGGCCTCGGCCGCCCCGCCGAGCTCGTGTTCGACGAGACGTACTACGTCAAGCAGGCGTACTCGATGCTGCTGTTCGGGCACGAGGTCCGGGCGCTGGAGGACCCGGACCCGCCGGACCCGAAGCCCGAGGACTGGTCGGACACCTACGCCAACGACCTCTTCAACTCCGGCACGCTCGACGTGTTCGACCGCGGCAACCCGGACTTCGTCGTCCACCCGCCGCTCGGCAAGTGGATGATCGCGGCGGGCATGCGCCTGGACCCCGACGACACGTTCTTCTGGCGGCTGTCCGCCGCGGTCGTCGGTGTGCTCATGGTCGTGCTGGTCGTGCTCGTCGCCCGGGCGCTGTTCGGCTCGGCGCTGCTCGGCGGGGTCGCGGGGCTGCTGCTCGCGGTCGACGGGCACCACATCGTGCACTCGCGCACGAGCCTGCTCGACATCTTCCTCGCCTTCTGGGTGCTCGTGGCCTTCGCGCTGCTGCTCGCCGACCGCTTCGCGGCGCGGGAACGGCTGGCGCGACGCGTCGCGGAGACCGTCGCGGCCGGCCGACGGCTCGACCCGTACGGGCCGTGGCTGGGCTGGCGGCCCTACCGCCTGCTGGCGGGGGTCGCGCTGGGCGCGGCGTGCGCGACCAAGTGGTCGGGCCTGTACGTGCTCGCGGCGTTCGGCGTGCTCACCGTGCTGTGGGACATGGGTGCGCGCCGCGCGGTCGGGGTCGACCGCTGGTTCACGGGGATGCTCGTGCGCGACTCGTGGTTCGCGTTCCTCGCCCTGGTCCCGGTCGCGTTCGTCACCTACCTGGCGTCGTGGACGGGCTGGTTCCGCTCGCCGGACGCGTACAGCCGGCAGTGGGCGGCGGAGAACCCGGACGAGGCGACCCCGTGGCTGCCCGACGCGCTCGCGAGCCTGTGGCACTACCACGTCTCCGCGTACGACTTCCACCGCTCGATCAACACGGTCGACAACGAGCACCCGTACATGGCGAACCCCTGGTCGTGGCTCGTCATGGGCCGGCCGACGTCGTTCTACTACCGCGGCCAGAACGAGGGGCTGGAGGGCTGCGGCGCCGACGCCTGCAGCTCGGCGGTGACGTCGCTCGGCAACCCGGTCGTGTGGTGGGGCGGCACCATCGCCGTCGTCGTCTGCCTGCTCGCGTGGCTGCTGCGTCGCGACTGGCGGGCCGGGGCGGTGCTCGTGCCGCTCGCGGCCTGCTACCTGCCGTGGTTCGCCTTCCAGGACCGCACGATCTTCTACTTCTACGCCGTCGCCTTCGTGCCGTACCTCGTGCTCGCCCTCACGTACGCCCTCGGGCTGCTGCTCGGGCCGGTGACCGCCTCGCCGGACCGGCGCCTGTGGGGGGCGGTCGGCGTCGGGGCGGTCGTCGTCGGCGCGGTCGCGTGCCTGCTGTTCTTCTACCCCGTGTGGACGGCGCAGGTCATCACGACCTCGGAGTGGCGCCTGCGCATGTGGTGGCCGAGCTGGGTCTGACCTGGTCGTGACGGCGGCCGGGCCGGTCGGGCCGGGCTCGTGCGGGCCGGTCGCAGGCACCGGTCGTACGGACCGGTCGTAGGGATCGGTCGTAGGGATCGGTCGTGCACGACCACCTGGGGCGAGGTGCTGCACCACTCGCGTCACGCACGACCGTGTCGCGCCCGACAGGGTCGCGCACGAGACGGTCGGGCACGACACGGTCGTGCGTGAGGCAGCGGCGACACCCGCCCCCTCCAGGTGGTCGTGCACGACACGTCCGAGCGTTAAGGCGACCGCGGCACCGACCACCTGCTGCTGCTCGTGCCCGACGTACGTCCGTGCGCTCGCGACGCCGGAGGGGCCGCGCGACAGCACCACGGCCACGCCTGCCCGTACGAGGGCGACGCGACGTACCGCTCGCTCGTCGGCGGCCCCGCCGACGTCGCGTGGGGCTACGAGGAGCCGCTGCCCGAGGCGCTGCCGCTGCCCGGGCACGTGTGCTTCATGGGTGGGGGCGTACGGACCGAGGTCGACGGGCGCGTCACGGGCTGAGCGCGTCGTGCGCCGGCCGGACCTCGTAGACGAGCCGAGCGAACTGCCCGTGGGCGGCGGCGGAGCGCAGCCGGAGCCGCTCGGAGGTGACGCGCCGCGGCAGCAGCGGCGCGCCGCCGCCGAGGGCGACCGGCGCCACGGACAGGGCGACCTCGTCGAGGGCGCCCGCGTCGAGGAACTGACCGGCGAGGTCGCCCCCTCCCACGACCCAGATGTCGCCGTCGCCGGCGGCCTCGCGCAGCCGCGGCAGGACGTCGGCGACCGGCCCGCGCACGAACCGCACGTCGGCACCGGTGGGCACCGGCAGGTCCCGGTGGGTGAAGACGAACGTCGGGCGGTCGCCGTGGAAGCCCTGCCACTTCTCGGGGTGGGCGAGCACGTCCTCCTCGCGGAGGATCCACTCGTACGTCGTCGAGCCCTCGACGAGCACGCTCGCGCCGCTGGGGAAGAGCGCCTCGTCGGGGTCCTCGCCCCCCTCGACGGCGAAGAGCCAGGCGAGGGAGCCGTCCGGGTCGGCGATGAAGCCGTCGATGCTCGTGGCGGTGTCGAAGAGGATGCGTCCCACGGCCGGTGACCGTAGGGGCGCGGTCCGACAGCGACGGTCGGGCGGTCGCCCGCCCCGGACGAGCGTCGGGGCCGGTCGGTGACCGGCCCCGGTGGGTGGAGCTGAGGGGACTCGAACCCCTGACCCCCTCGTTGCGAACGAGGTGCGCTACCAGCTGCGCCACAGCCCCTTGCGAGCCACGAGGTTAGCACCGCGCCGGACCCCGCCACGACGCCCGAGGCCGCCGCCGACGCCCGTGGGCGGCGGTCAGAGGCCCACCTCGTGCAGGTACTGCCCGAGGCTGCGTGCGGGACGGCCGGTCACCTCCGCCACCGTGCCGGTCACCTCGGCGAAGCGTCCGGCCGCGACGCGCTCGAAGGTGTACGCGCTGAGCGCGCGCTCGAAGCCGTCGCTGCCTGCGACCGCCTCCTCGACGCTCGTGGACCGGTGGCTCACCGGCCGCCCGGCCGCGGCGGCGAGCCGTGCGGCGGTCTCCCGGAGCGTGAGCGACTCCGGCCCGGACAGCTCGAGCACCCGCCCAAGGAGACCGTCGGACACGAGGGCCCGCTCCGCCACCGCCGCGATGTCGCGGGCGTCGATCCACGCCACGGGCGCTCCGCCGTCGGCGAAGGGCAGCTCACCGTCCTGCCGCACCGCGTCACCGAAGAAGCGCGGGTCCGTGAGGACCTGCATGAACCAGCTGGGGCGCAGCACCGTCCACGGCAGGCCGCTGTCGCGGACGGCCCGCTCGGCCCGCACCGTCCAGCCGTCGGGCCCGCCGTCGTCGGCGTTGCGCTCCGACAGGAGCACGACGCGCGTCCCCGGGTCGACGTCCGCGAGCACGTCCCGCAGGATCTCCGGCGCGTCGGACCGGATGGGCAGCACGACGTACACCGCGTCGACGCCGTCGAGGGCCGCCGGCCAGCCGGCCGGGTCGTCCCACGACAGGCGCGTCGGGGTCACCCCCTCGAGGTCGACCGCCTCCGGCCTGCTGCTGCCGCCCAGCACCTCGACGTCGCCCTGCCGGGCGAGGAGGGCCGCGAGGGGGACGCTGGTCGTACCGCGCGCCCCGGTCAGCAGGACCCGGCGGGGTGGCGGCGGCGCGGGGGCGGGGTCGTCGGCTGCGGGCACGGCACGACCCTAGGCACCCGGTGAGGCGTCGGCCCGCTCGCGGCGGACCGCTGGTCCGGGTCCGTCAGCCGGCGGCGCTGCGCCGCTCGGGCGGCTGCTCCGCCATGGGGGCGGCGTCGTCGGCGGCGGGGGCGGTCCCGGACTGCTCACGCGGCGGCGTCGAGGGACCGGTCGCCGCGCGGCCGGGCTCCGCGTCGCCGAGGGCGACGGGCGGAAGCGACCACGGCAGGGCCGGCGGGCGCGGGCTGACGGGCTTGTTGACGTACACGGGTGCGGGGACGGCGGCCGGGGTCCACGTGCCGTCGCCCTGCTCCCCGACCGCGGCGCGGCGTGGCGCCTCCACCCCGGTCGCACGACCCGCCGGGATCGTCGACGGCGCGGCCACGGGGGACGACGCGGGCGGCGGGGCGGGGCGGGAGGCGCGGGCGTCGAAGACCTCGGTCGCGACGCGGCGGGCCCGGGGCGGCAGGTCGACGGCGGTGCGGCGGACCGGCGCGTGACGGCGGCGGGCCCCGGCGGCGGACACGGCTCCGGACACGACGACGGCACCGAGCCAGCCGACGGCCGCGACGGGCGCCCACCACGGCACCGCCCCGAACGGCGCGGCGAGGCCGGTGGCGACGAGCACGACGACCCCGACCAGCGCGGCCCACGCGCGCACGCGGGTCGCGAGGCGGTCGGTGGCCGAGCGGCGCCGCAGGGTCTCGGCGAGGTCCGGGGTGGGCCGCGCCGGCATGCGGTCGGAGACCAGCGGCCGGTCGGCGGTCAGCACGACCCGGTGCGAGGGCCGCTGGGCGGCGGGGCGCTCGAGCACCCGGACCGCCGCCGACGACCGGTCGCCGTCCCGGTTCTCCAGCCGCGCCGCCCGCTCGCGGGCGAGCACCGGCACGAGGTAGACGACCCAGAAGCCTGCGATGACGAGGAAGATGATCCCGCCCGTGCCCACGTGACGACCGTAGGTGCGCGGGTCGCCGCGGGCGTGGACCTCACAGGTGTGTCGCGACCTCGTGGCTGCCGCTCGAGCGCTGGTGCGCCCGGGCGTGCAGGCCGTCCGGCACCTCCTCGGCGAGGACCGCGAAGGACAGGTGGTCGCGCCAGTCGCCGTCGATGTGCAGCAGCCCGCGGCGCAGCCCCTCCTCGCGCAGGCCGAGCCTGCGTGCGACGGCGAGGCTCGGGCCGTTCTCCGGCCGGATGTTCACCTCCATGCGGTGCAGCCCGGCCGCGAAGCAGTGGTCGACCGCGAGCCCCACGGCGCACGGCACGTGCCCTCGTCCCGCCACCGCGCGGTCGATCCAGTACCCGACCGTCCCGCTGCGGAACGCGCCCCACGCGAGCAGCGACACCGTCAGCTGCCCCCGCAGCCGGCCGTCGACGTCGATCGCGAACGGCAGCGCCCGGCCCTCTCGAGCCTGCCGGCGCATACCCGCCACCATCTGGGCGAAGGTCGGGGGCGTGGCGGAGTCCGGCGACGTCGCCTCCCACGGCTGCAGCCAGTCGCGGTTGCGGACCTGCACCTCCTCCCACGCGTGCTGGTCGCGTCGGCGAAGCGGGCGCAGCCGGAGCGGCCCGTGCCCGAGCTCGACCGGCCAGAGCCTCACGCGTCCCCCCTGCCGCCGGGGTGCAGCCGCTCCCCCGGCGTCCCGCCGAGCAGCGCCACGGCGTGCGGCAGCAACGGGCCGAGGACCTCCAGCGCGTCGCGGCACGCGCCGGTCGAGCCGGGCAGGGCCACGACGAGGCTCCGTCCCGCGACACCCGCGACCGAGCGCGACAGCGCCGCGGTGGCGACGCCGCGGGCACGGCCGTCGGCGCGCAGCGCCTCCGCGATGCCCGGGACCTCGCGCTCGAGCAGCGGGCGGACCTGCTCCGGTGTGGTGTCGTCGGGGCTCAGGCCGGTGCCGCCGGTGAGCAGGACGACGTCGGCCCCGTCGGCCAGGGCCGAGCGGAGGGCGTCGGCGACCGCGTCGCCGTCGGGCACGACCCGGGCGTCGGGGGTGTCGAGGCCGAGCCCGCGCAGCCCGTCGACGAGCAGCGGGCCGGAGCGGTCCGCCGCGGTGCCCGCCGCCGCACTCGTCGACACCGTGACGACCACGGCCCTGCCCGTCGCGACGGGAGCGCCGCTGGCCGCGCCCGACCCGGCGCCGCCGGGAGCGTGCTCAGCCACCGCGGACCCAGTCCCCGGAACGGCCACCGCGCTTGGCCACGACCCGCACGTCGGTGATCTCGCTCTCGCGGTCGAGCGCCTTCACCATGTCGACGACCGCGAGACCGGCGACCGCGACCGCGGTGAGCGCCTCCATCTCCACGCCGGTGCGCTCCGCCGTCCGGACGCTCGCGCGCAGCGACACGCCCGCGTCGACGACCTCGACGTCCATGACGACGCCGTGCACCGCGACGGGGTGGGCGAGCGGGACGAGGTCGGGGGTCCGCTTCGTCGCCTGGATGCCGGCGAGGCGGGCGACGGCGAGCACGTCGCCCTTCGGGACGCTCGCGTCGCGCAGCGCCGCGACGACGTGCGGCGCGCACCGCACCAGGCCGGTCGCGACGGCCTCGCGGACCGTGACGGGCTTGGCGCTCACGTCGACCATGCGCGCCTGGCCGGCGGCGTCGACGTGCGTGAGCCCGCGCGGCTCCTCGCTCACCGCGGCACCGCCCCGACCAGGAGGCACTCGAGGGTGTCGCCCTCGGCGACGGCGGTGACGGCCTCGGGGACGACGGCGAGCGCGTCCGCGGTCGCGAGGTCGGCGACAAGGTGGCTGCCCTGGCCGCCGACCGCCTCGCAGACGAGGCCGCCGCCGGCGCTGCGCTCCAGCCGGACCCGCGCGTACTGCCGCTTGCCCTCGGGCGAGGCCCAGCCCCCGCGGACCGTCGCCGGGACGGTGGGCCGCAGCACGTCGCGCTCCCCGAGCACGGTCCGCAGCGCCGGTCGCACGAACACCTCGAAGGACACCATCGCGCTCACCGGGTTGCCCGGCAGGCAGAACACGGGCACGTCCCGCCCGTCGGCTCCCCGCAGCACACCGAGACCCTGCGGCATGCCGGGCTGCACCGCGACCCGACGGAAGCGCACCGTCCCGCTGTCGCGCAGCACCGCCTTGACGACGTCGAACGCACCCGCGGACACGCCCCCCGTCGTCACGAGCACGTCGGCGGCGCCCAGCGCGTCGGCGAGGGCGGCGCGGAAGCCGTCGGGGTCGTCCGGCACGGCGCCGGCCCGGGTGACGCGGCAGCCCAGCTCGAGGGCCGCCGCCGCCACGCCGACGCCGTTGGAGTCGTGCACCTGGCCCGGGCGCAGCGGCGCCCCCGGCGCGACGACCTCGTCGCCGGTGCTCATGACGACGACGCGGGGCGCGGGACGTACCCGCACCGAGGCCCGGCCGACCGCGGTGAGCAGGGACAGCCGGCGCGGGTCGAGCGGGTCGCCGACCCGCGCCACGACCTCGCCCGCGGCGACGTCGCTGCCCGCCCGCCGCACGAAGCGACCCGGAACGGCCTCGGCCCGCAGCCGGACGACGTCGGTCCCGCCGTCGGTCTGCTCGACGGGCACGACGCCGTCGGCTCCGGCGGGCACGACCCCGCCCGTCATGATCCGGACGGCGGTGCCGGGGGCGAGGGGCGCCGCGTGCTCGCCGGCCGCGACGTCACCGACGACGGGCAGCTCGACGGGGGTCGCCTCGCTCGCGCCCGCGACGTCGGCGCACCGCACGGCGTAGCCGTCCATGCCGGAGTTGTCGGCGCCCGGCAGCGGGGCGGGTGCGACGACGTCCTCGGCGAGCACCCGGCCGAGCGCGTCCAAGAGGGGCAGGTCGGCGGGCGGCAGCGGCACGGCGAGCGCGAGGCACTCGCGCAGGTGCTCGTCCACCCCCAGCAGCCCGGCCCCCGGCAGCCCGCCGCCCGCCGCGCTCACCGCCGCCTCACGACAGGTCCGGGCCCTCGCCCGCGACGTACTCCTGCAGCCACGCACGGAAGTCCGGCCCGAGGTCGTCGCGCTCGGACGCGAGGCGCACGACCGTCTTGAGGTAGTCGAGGCGGTCGCCGGTGTCGTAGCGGCGGCCGCGGAACACGACGCCGCGCACGCCGTAGCCGTCGTCCTCGCCGTGGGCGAGGGTCTGCAGCGCGTCGGTCAGCTGGATCTCCCCGCCGCGCCCGTAGGGCGTGTGGCGGAGCACCTCGAACACGGCCGGGTCGAGGGCGTACCGGCCGATGAGGGCGAGGTTGCTCGGCGCCTCCTCGGGGTCCGGCTTCTCGACGAGCCCGGTGACGCGGACGACGTCCTCCTCGTCGGTCGCCTCGACCGCCGCGCAGCCGTAGAGGTTGACCTGGTCCTCCGGCACCTCCATGAGCAGCACGACGCTGCCGCCGTGGCGGGCCTGCACGTCGAGCATGCGCGGCAGGATGCTGTCGCGCGGGTCGATGAGGTCGTCGCCCAGCAGCACCGCGAACGGCTCGTGGCCCACGTGCTGCGCGGCGCACAGCACCGCGTGGCCGAGGCCGCGGGGGTCGCCCTGGCGCACGTAGTGGATCGTGCCGAGGTCGTTGGACTCCTGCACGGAGCGGAGGGTGTCGTTCTTGCCCTTGGCCTGCAGCGACTGCTCGAGCTCGAGGTTGCGGTCGAAGTGGTCCTCGAGCGCCCGCTTGCTGCGCCCGGTGATCATGAGGACGTCCTCGAGGCCGGCGTCGACCGCCTCCTCGACGACGTACTGGATGGCCGGCCGGTCGACGACCGGCAGCATCTCCTTCGGCGTCGCCTTGGTGGCGGGCAGGAACCGGGTCCCGAGGCCCGCGGCCGGGATGACGGCCTTCGTGGCCCGAGCGTCAGCAGTCATGCGCCGACCCTAGGGGTCCCCGCGCCGAGCCTCACCTGCACGCCCACGGCCCCGGGCGTCCGGGCACCCTGAGTCCCGCACGCTCAGTCCCGCGCGGCGGCGCGCACCGCCCCGCCGCTGTCGCCGGCCCCGGGCAGGGCGGCGACCTGGGTGCGGTCCCGGCCGCGCTCCTTCGCCTCGTACAGCGCCACGTCGGCCGCGCGCATGAGGTCGGTGCCGGTGGTGCCGTGCTCGGGGTAGCACGCGATGCCGACGCTCGCGGTCACCAGCAGCTCGGGCCCGCCGTCGGGCAGGCGGAACGGCTCGGCCCGCAGCGAGGCCAGGATCCGCTCGGCGAGCGCCGCCGAGCCCTCCAGGTCGGTCTCGGGCAGCAGGAGGGCGAACTCCTCCCCGCCGTACCGGGCGACGGTGTCGACCTCCCGCACGCACTCCGCCACGCGCCGGGCGAGCTCGCGGAGGACCGCGTCGCCCGCGGCGTGGCCGTACGTGTCGTTGACGGGCTTGAAGCGGTCGATGTCGAGCATGAGGACGCCGAGCGGGTGCCCGAAGCGGACGGCGCGCTCGAGCTCGCGGGCCAGCATCGTGCTGAGGTGGCGGAAGTTGTGGACGCCGGTGAGCGGGTCGGTGACCGACAGCCGCTCGACCTCGAGGTGGTCCTTGATGTTGGCCAGCGCCGTGCCGGCGTTGCCCGCGAGGGCGCCGAGGGCCTCGAAGGCGACGGCGTCGTAGGCGGGCGAGCCGGGGTCACGGGCGACGACGACGGCGCCCAGCGGCCGGGTGCCGTTGCCGAGCGGCACCGCGAGCACGGGGCCGAGCAGGTCGTCGCCGGGGTCCTCGATCGTCGCCCGCTCCGCCATCGCGCGGTCGGCGTGGCGCACGAGACGGGTGCGCAGCGCCTCGTCGAGCTCGGTGGGGCCCGCGCCCGCCTCGCCCCGGGCCCGCTCGCGCAGCGACACGAGCCGGCGCCCCAGCCGGGACCCGCGGTCGTGGTGCAGCGCGACGCCCATCGGCGCCTCCGCCGCGAGCAGCGCCGCCTGCAGGACCGTCTGCAGCAGGCCGTCGCGGTCGTGCGTCTGCTGCAGCGCGTCACCGAAGCGGGAGAAGGCGTCGAGGAACACCCCCTGCTGGCGCTGGGCGTCGGCCTCGCGGCGGCGGAGGTCCTGCGCGAGCGCACCGAGGACGCTCGACACCCGCTGCAGGTCGGAGTCGGTCGTGACCCGGGGCACGTCGGTGGGCCCGGCGACCTCGCCGGCCGCGACCCGCCGCGCGAGGTCCGCGAGCTCGGTGAGGGGCCGCAGCACCGTGGTGCTGAGGAGCCAGACGAGCAGGGCGACGAGGAACGCGCTGACGACGAAGCTGATGACGAGCGGCCGGCTGATGGAGGACTGCGGCAGGCCGACCGCCACGACCTGCAGCCGCCCGTCGAATACCTCGGGCCCGACCTCGAACCGGCGGTCCGCGACAAGCCCGCGCTCGCCGCCCTGGGCCTCGACCTCGGTGGCCACGGCGCCGGCGGTGTCCTGCAGCGTCGAGGAGGCCGCGACGACGCCGCCGGTCCTCTCGAGTAGCACGAGAGCCGTCCGGCTCAGCCCCACGGTGCCGGCCAGGCGGTCGACGGCCTCCCTGTCGAGGGGCTGGACGACGAGGACGGTGGCCACGGGCTCGGCGCTCGTGCCGAGGTCGACGTCGAGCGTGCTGGCCAGGACCGGGCCCGCCTCGTCGGAGCTGAGCACCCCCTGCGAGCAGGCCAACGAGAGGTAGGGCCCGGGGTCCGCGGCCGCAGCAGGCACTCCGGGGTCGCCGGAGGATGCCGCGACCCGGCTCGGGCCGTTCTCGCCGCGCTCGACGACGACCACCGACCACGGGTCGCTGCTGGACACCAGACCGTCCACGACCTGCTGGGCCTCGCGACGAAGGACGACCCGGGGGTCGGTCGCGACGTCGGAGGCCGCGATCTCACCGAGCAGCTGCGCGACCACCACCTCGGCCTGCTGCCCGAGCGCCGCGCAGTCGCGACGCAGCAGGGTGGAGCCGGCCTCCGCCACCTGGTCGAGCCGCCGGGACTCGGAGGCGTTGACGGAGTACGGCAGGAGGATGCCCGTGAGGACGAAGACCCCGACCAGGGGCACGACGGCGGCGACGACCAGAGCGACGAACAACCGTCCCCTGATGCCCACTGCCTGCCTCCCCGGGGGAGCTTCCACGTCCGAACAGCGAGGATCATCCCATGACGGCGCGACACAGCCCCCTGAAGCGCCCCGAGCGACGCGCCGTCCGCGCGCGCCGCGCGCTGGCCGACGACGCGCGTCCGCTGCCGCGAGAGGTCGTCGCGGACCGGCTCGCCGCCTCCGTCCCGGCGCTGCTGGCGCTCACCACGGCGGCCCCGCCCGTCACGGTCGCGCTGTACGTGTCGCTGCCGGACGAGCCCGGCACGTGGCCGCTGCGGCGGGCGCTCGCCGACGGCGGGCACCGGGTGCTCCTGCCCGTCGTGCGCGACGACCTCGACCTCGACTGGGTCCTCGACGACGGCGCCACCCGGTCCGCGCGCACCCCGCCGGGCCGGCGGCTCGGGCGCGACGCCCTCGCCGGGTGCGCCCTCGTCGTGGTCCCGGCGCTCGCCGTCGACCGCTCCGGCACCCGGCTGGGGCAGGGCGGCGGCTCCTACGACCGGGCGCTGGCCCGGCTCCCCGACGGCGTGCCCGTCGTCGCGCTGGTGCACGACGACGAGGTGCTGCCGCCGGGCGCCCTGCCGCGCGAGCCGCACGACCGGCCCGTCGGCCACGCGCTCACGCCGTCGGGGCTCGTCGGGCTCAGCGACCGGGGGCGGGCGGCACCAGCTCCTGACGGGTCTGCGCCGCCGCCCGGACCGCCTCGGCGCTGACCGGCATCCGGCGCCCGGGACACACCGGTGAGGTCGACCCAGCGGGACCCGTCCGGCTCACCGAGGTCGACGACCATGCGCATGGCCGGGACGGACGTGCGCGCGTGGTCCGGCCCTGACGGGGGCCACGGCGTCGCGACGACCGACCGCGACGTCCTGGGCCGCCGGCGGTGCGGCCGGCGCGCCGTCGGCGCGCCCGGCCACCGGTCGGTCCCCTCGCCCCCGTCGCGCACCCCGGCACACTAGGGCGCGGGAGCGGGGTCGGGAGGTGGAGGCGGACGGTGCTGTGGACGGTGCCCGCGCTCGGGGTGCTCGACGGCCGGGCCGTCGTCGCCCCGCCCGAGGCCGTCCTCGTCGCCGTCGCGCTCGTCCTGCTCCTCGCAGTCGCCGCCGTGCGGCTGTCGACGAGGACGGGCCTGCCCTCGCTGCTGCTCTACCTCGCGCTGGGCGTGCTGCTCGGCGAGGACGTGCTCGGCCTGCAGTTCGACGACGAGCAGCTCGTGCAGGGCCTCGGCTACACGGCCCTCGCGCTCATCCTCGCCGAGGGCGGTCTCACGACCCGGTGGGACTCCATCCGCGGCTCGCTCGGGCCCGCGTCCGCGCTCGCGACGCTCGGCACGTGCGTCTCGCTGCTCGTGACGGGCGTGGGCGCGTGGCTGGTCCTCGACGTCGACCTCGTGACGGCGCTGCTGCTGGGCGCGGTGGTCGCGAGCACCGACGCCGCGGCGGTGTTCTCCGTCCTGCGCTCGGTACGGCTGCCGCGCCGCCTGGTCGGTGCGCTCGAGGCCGAGTCGGGGCTCAACGACGCGCCAGCGGTCCTCGCCGTCCTCGCGCTGACGGCGGCGGCCGCGGGCACGAGCGAGGACCCGTGGTGGCTGTCGGTGCTGCTGGCCGTCCTCGCCCTGCTCGTCGGCGTGGTCGTCGGCCTGCTGGTCGGGCGGGCGGGCACCACCGCGCTGCGACGGCTCGCGGCGCCGGTGTCCGGGCCCTTCCCCCTCGCGGTGCTCGCCGTCGTCGGCATCGCCTACGGCGCGGCGGTCCTGCTGGGCGGCAGCGGCTTCATCGCCGTCTACGTCGCCGCGCTCGTCGTGGGCAACGCACGGCTGCCGCACGGGGGTGCCACCCGCGGCTTCGCGACGTCGCTCGGCTGGTTCGCGCAGATCGGCCTGTTCGTGCTGCTGGGCCTCCTCGCGACCCCCTCGCGGCTGCCCGACGCCCTGCTGCCCGCCCTCGCCATCACCGCGATCCTCGTGCTGGTCGCGCGGCCCGCCTCGGTGGTGGCGTCGGTGTCGTGGCTGGGCGTGCCGTGGCGCGACCAGGTGTTCCTCTCGTGGGCGGGGCTGCGCGGCGCCGTGCCCATCGTGCTCGCGACCATCCCCGTCATCGCGGGCGTCGACGGCTCCCGCCGCATCTTCGACGTCGTCTTCGTCGTGGTGGTCGTGAGCGTCCTGCTCCAGGCGCCGACGCTGCCGTGGCTCGCGCGCCGGCTCGGGCTGCAGGAGGACGACCACAACGCCGAGGTCGACGTCGAGAGCTCCCCGCTCGGGCGGATGGGCGCGGACCTGCTGGAGGTGCAGGTGCACGAGCGCTCCCGGCTGCACGGGGTCAGCGTGCAGGAGCTGCGCCTGCCGCGCCCGGCCCACGTCTCGCTCGTCGTACGGCCGGACGGCGCCGTCGTGCCGTCGCCGGCCACGACGCTGCGCCACGGCGACGCCGTCCTCGTCGTGACGACGCCGGCGGTCCGGGAGGCCGTCGAGCGGCGCCTGCGTGCGGTCAGCGAGCACGGTCGCCTCGCGGGCTGGGGCGACCCGGCAGGGGAGCGACCGCCGTGAGGCGCGTCTACCGTGGTCGCGGCGCCTCGCTCCCCTGCTGCGGGCGCCGGAGGAGGTCCCCGTGTCCGCGTCCGTCCCCGACCTGTCCGTCGCCCGTTCCCGCCGCGTCGACGACACCGCCCCGCGCACCGCTGAGCTCGTGACGGGACCCATGCCCGAGCCGGACCTGCCCGCCGCCGAGGACGCCGCGCGGGCCTTCCTCGTGGCGCTCGGCGTCGACCTCGACCGGCCCGGGCTCGACCGCACGCCGCTGCGGATGGCCAAGGCGTACGCGGAGCTGTTCCGCCCGCGCCCGTTCGAGATGACGACGTTCCCCAACGACGAGGGCTACGACGAGATGGTCGTCGCCCGCGACATCGAGTTCACGTCGGTGTGCGAGCACCACCTGCTGCCCTTCACGGGGCACGCGACCGTCGGGTACCTGCCCGCGGACCGCATCCTCGGGCTCAGCAAGCTCGCGCGGGTCGTCGAGCTGTTCGCCCGCCGCCCGCAGGTGCAGGAGCGCATGACGCAGCAGGTCGCCCGCTGGCTGCAGGAGCACCTCGAGCCGAAGGGCGTCGGGGTCGTGCTCACCGCCGAGCACACGTGCATGACGATCCGCGGCGTGCAGGCGCAGGGCTCGAGCACCACGACGTCTGCGCTGCTCGGGCGGGTGCGGGAGGACGCACGGACCCGCGCGGAGTTCCTCGCCATCGCCAGCCGCTGACGCACCCGGCGCCCGGCCGTACTATTGGCACTCGACACCAACGAGTGCTACCCCGGTCCGCGGGGTCCCACGACGCCAGGAGGCCCCGTGCCGACGTACGCCTACGCGTGCACCGCGTGCGGTCACGAGTTCGACGCCCAGCAGTCCTTCACCGACGACGCCCTCACCGACTGCCCGGAGTGCTCCGGGCGGCTGCGCAAGAAGTTCGGCGCCGTCGGGGTCGTGTTCAAGGGCTCGGGCTTCTACCGCACCGACTCCCGCTCGAGCTCCGGCTCCGGCTCTGGCTCGAACGGGTCCGGCTCCGGCGGGTCCGGCTCCGGCTCCTCGGGCGGGTCGGGGTCCTCGGGCGAGTCGTCCTCTGCCTCCGGCTCGTCGGGCTCAGGTTCCTCGGGCTCCGGCTCGACCGGCTCCGGCTCCGGCGGGTCGGGGTCGTCGTCCGGGTCGTCGGGCACGTCCGGGTCGTCGGGCAAGGGCACGAGCGGGTCCTCGGCCGCCTGAGGCGGACCTGCGGACGCACCGCCTCGCCCGCCGCCCGCACCGCCGTGTGACGTCCCCACACCCCGCGACCGGCCCGCCCGTCCACAGCCGGCGCCCGCGTCCGGCCCGGGGCCTCGCCGGGCGGCGTCACGCTGGGCGGGTGCTGCCGGGACCGTTCCGACCGCTGGTGCGCTTCGACCCGCACCGGCGCCGTCGCGTGCGCCGGACGTGGTCCCGGCTCGCGCCGGTCGCGGTGCCGGTCGCGGTGCTCTGCCTGCTGCTCGGCCCGCTGCTGGCCCGCGGCACGGCGCCCGACGCGTCCCCCGGCGCCCCGGACGCGCCGGGCGACGGGGTCGCCGGGTCCGGCCTGAGCCCACTGCCGGCCGCAGGCGGGCCGGGGAGCGGCGGGCTGTGGGACGCGCGGGTGACCGACGGGGTGCTCGCCGCGGAGGCCGCGGCGAGCGGCGCCGCGACGACCGGCGCGGCGCCGGAGGCGGCCGGCCTCGTGGGCCACCGCTCCGTCCTCGTCGCGGTGGCCCCGGTGGAGCCGGGGCTGCTGCCGCTGCTGCGCCCCGGCGACCGGGTCGACGTGTACGGCCCCGCGCCGCCCGACGACCGGCCCCGGGACGCGCCCGGTGACCGTGCCGCGCTCGACGCGCCGGCGGGCTGGGTGCAGGCCGGGACCGCGCCGGTGGTGCGGCTGGTCGAGGCGGCGCTGGTCGTCGCGGTACCCGTTCCGGTGGACGGCACGGCGGGCGCGTCGGGCACGTCGGGCGCCGCCACCGTGCCCACGGGGACCGTCGCGGTCGCGGTGTCGGACGCCGACGCGCGGGTCCTCGCGAGCGCCCGGCCGGGGGGCCTCGACCTCGCGCTGCGCCCGCGGGGACCCGGACCGTGAGCGGCCCGCCGCCGACCCTGGCTGGTCCGGCCCCGACCCGATCGGTGTCCCCGTTCTAGGGTGACGTGCCGGCGGCCTGCCGGTGGGCCGGCGGTCGCCGTCGCGCCCTGCCAGGGCTGCCGGTCGGCAGCGGGAGGGAGAGCTCGTGCTCCAGGGCTTCAAGGACTTCGTGCTCCGCGGCAACATCGTGGAGCTTGCTGTCGCGGTCGTCATCGGCACGGCGTTCGCCGCGCTCGTCGCGTCGGTCACCGAGCAGGTCATCAACCCCGTCCTGGCCGCCGTGGGCGGCGGCGGGGAGATCCCGGGGCTGTCGGTGCAGCTCGTCGACGGCAACCCCGCGACGATCGTCAACTTCGGCGCGCTGCTGGGGGCGGTCATCCAGTTCCTCATCACCGCAGCCGTCGTCTACTTCGTCTTCGTGCTGCCGATGAACAGGCTCGCCGAGCTCCGCCGGGCCGGCGAGCTGCCGGCCGAGGCGGCTCCCACCCCGGACATCGAGCTCCTGACGGAGATCCGCGACCTGCTCCGCGCGCAGCAGGGGCGCCCCACCCTCTGACCCCTCGTCGGTGCCGCCCCTGGGCCCTGACGGGTTCCGGGGCGTGCGCCGAGGGCCGGCACCGACTCCCTCCGGCGTCGCGCCCCGTCGGGCGTCGGCGTGGGGCGCCTCACCAGTGGGGCGGGCGCTCCCGGAGCAGCCGGTCCTCGCCGTCGTCGGGCTCGCCCCAGCCGACCGCCGACTCGTCCGGCGACGGCGGCAGGACCGGCTCCGACGCGGCGCCGCGTGCGGGGCGCGCCTGCTGCGCGGCGCCGTCGCGCTCGGCGGGCGCGTCTGCGTCCGGTCCCTCGGACCGGACGCCCGCGGAAGGCGGCTCCGCGGGCGGGGCGTCGGTCGCCTGGTGCGCGGTGGCGGGGGCTGCGGGCTCGTCGGCGGCGTCGGGCTCGTCGACGTCGCTGGCCTCCTCGGGCTCACCGGCCGCGTCGGGCTCGGAGGCCTCGCCGGGCTCACCGGCGTCGCCCCGCTCACCGGGCTCGCCCCGCTCACCGGGCTCGCCGGGCTCACCGGGCTCACCGGGCGCGTCGGGCGCGGTCGGCGCGGGTCCTGGCACGGCAGCGCCCGAGCCGGCGGCCTCCGGGTCACGTTCGGCGCCCGGATCACCGGCGGGCACGACGAGCGGCGCGGCGTCGACACCGACCTGCGCCGGCTCGGCGCCGAGGCCGACGGCCAGGTCGCGCGCCGCGCCGGCGACGTCGGCGGCCACGACCTCCGCGGCCACGAGCCGGTGCGGCCAGCCCGCCTCCGCGAGCCGGGCGCGACGCGCGGCGAGCGCAGCCGGGTCGGGCACGTCGAGGTCCACGTCGACGACGACGACCCCACCGGGCCCGCAGACGAGCAGACCGCCGCCGGTCGCCGGCTCGACCGTCACGGTGTGGACGTCGGTCAGCTCGGCGGCCAGCACCCCCAGCACGGGGTCGCCGAGGCGGCGGGCCCGCTCGGCCGGAACGTCTGCCGTGGTCGCCGCGGCGGCGGAGGGACCCGAGGGTGGCGCCGAGGTGGACGCGCCACCCGTCGGCGCACGGTGCCCTGTGCCGCGGCCTCGGCCGGCGCGCTCCGGCCGGCCCGCTGCCTCCTCGACCGCGGTGAGGACGTCGCGCAGCGCCCGGGCGCCCGGCGTCCGCAGCCGGCCCGGGTCGAGATCGCGGGCGCGCAGCGCCGTCACCACGTGCAGCCGGTGCCTCGCGCGGGTCACGGCGGTCGCGAGCAGCCCGGGGCCGCCGTCGCCGTCGAGCGGCCCGAAGCGGTGCACGACGCGGCCGTGGGGCGTGCGGGCGAAGCCGGTGGTGAGGACGACCTCGTCGCGCTCCGCCCCGCGTGCCTGGTCGACGGTCGCCACGATGACCGGCTCCTCGTGGTCGGCGCCGAAGGCGTCCGCGAGCGCGGGGTAGGTCCGCACCGCGCGCCGGACGCCCGCCGCGACGGCCGCGGCGTGCGCGCGGGTGAGGGCGAGCACGGCGACGGAGCGCGGCGGGTCCTGCGTCGCGAGCTCCGCGACGAGCCGCAGGACCTCCGCGACGACGTGCTCGACCTCGGCCTCTGTCGTCTCCAGCCGGTCCACGTCCCCACCGGGCAGGCCGACGGCGCCCTCGAGGAACGTCCGCACGACGGCCGCCTGCGTGCTCGGGCTGCCGGCGGTGCGGACCGGGCGGCTCCCGGCTGCCGTCGCGAGCCCCGCCAGCACCGGGTCCTGCGCACGGTGGGAGGCGGTGAGGGCGTCGGCGGGCACACAGCCCAGCAGCACCGCACCCGCGGAGCCCGGCCTCGCCGTGCCGAGGTCACCGACCGCGACCACCTGCGCGGCGCGGGCGAGCGCCCCCACGACGTCGACCACGGGCAGGCGCCCGGCGTCGTCGAGGACGACGACGTCCACGTGGTCGTCCGGGGCTAGGTCGGCCACCTGCGCGGGCAGCACGACGCGCACCGGGTCCGGCAGCCGCAGCCGCGGGTCGAGGCCGGCGCGGGACGCCGCGGCCCGGGCCGCCGCCCCGGCGAGCCACGCCGCCTCCGAGCGCGCGTGCTCCGCGGCGGCGTCCGTGGTGGCCGCCCGGTCGGCCGTGGCGGGGGCCGTGGCGTCGGCGACACCGTGCCACCACGCCAGGCGCAGCTCGCGGGCCGCGGCGGCCGGGTCGACGACGCCGGGCGGCAGATCCCGCAGCGCGCGGACCAGCCGCTCGCCGCCGCGCTCGCGCACCCGCTGCTCCAGCAGCGTGCGCCTCGGCAGGTCGTCCAGCGCGAGGGCGTCGTCGGCCAGGCGCGCGGCCGTCGCCTGCACGGCGTCGAGGTCGGAGCCCATGAGGCCGAGCCCGGGGTGCACGGCGTCGAGGCGCTGGCAGGCGCGCACGAGCGCCGCGAGCGCCGCCACCATCGCGCCGGTCGCGGCGGGCAGGTGCGCCCAGCCGGTCCCCTCGGAGATCTCCTGCCACTGCCGGCGCTGGTCGGCGGCCGCGACCAACAGACGGTGCAGCTGGGCGTCGTCCACCTGCACACCGGGGCGGACGAGGCGCCGGGCGCGCCGCTGCAGCCGCCAGCGGCTCGGCAGCGGCACCGCGTAGCCCGTCGTGCGGCGGAACTCCTCGTCGCCGGTCGCGGCGACGAGGTCGAGCACGTGCATGTCGAAGACCTCGGGCACCAGCCGGTCCAGCGTCGCCTGCAGGCCGCTGAAGAGCCGGTGGCGCTGCGCGACCTCCGAGACCGTCGTCGCGGGCGCGGTGCCCGTGCCGTGCGCGAGGTCGTCGGCGGCCGTGGCGGCCTCCCGCACCAGCTCGTCGCGCAGGCGACGGGCGAGGCCGAGCGCCTCCTGCGCGCCCTGCCGGTCGGTGATGCGCGCGCCGGTCCAGGCGCTGGTCCGCTCCTCGAGCAGGCCGAGGCGCACCGCCTCGCCGAGGTCCTCGGCGAGGGCGTCGACCTGGTCGCGCGACAGGGCGGTGCCGGGGTCCTGGGGCAGGACGACGTCGGTGAGCCGCGGGCCGTCCAGGACGCCGGCGGCGAGGGCCGACAGCACGTCGGCGCGGCTGACCTGCCACGGCCGGCGCACCTCCCGCAGCCGCGTGGCCGCGTCGCGGTAGCGCTGGGCCGCGGCCTCGTGCCGGGCGCTGTGCCGGGCGTCGCCGGGGGCGCCGTCCGCCGCGCGGGCGGGGGCGGCGACGTCACCCGTGGCACCGACGGCACCCGAGGCACCAGCGGCCTCGGGACCACCGCCACCGACCGGGCCGGCCAGCGGCTCGTCACCGACGGCGCCGGCGAGGCCGCTCGCCTCGAGTCGGTCCCGGAGCACGTCGGCCTGTCCGGGGTCGGGCACCACCACGAGACAGCGGCGCCCGGTGGCCGTCGCGACCGCCGCGACCGTCACCGCGAGCGTGGTGGCCCCGGTGCCGGGCGGGGCGTCGACGGCGAGGCTGTGGCCGGCGAGGACCGCCTCGAGCACACGGCGCTGGTCGGCGTCGGGGCGGGTCGGGGCGAAGCGGTCGAGCAGCTCCGCGACGGCCGCGACGCCGGGCCCGGGGTCCACGGGACCGGCCTCGATAGCCGCGGCCAGACGGGCGGCGAGCGCGGGACCGTCCTCGTCCCAGTCGTCGCCGAGCCAGGCGAGCGGCGAGGCGTCGTCGAGGAGCGGACGCAGCCGGTCGAGGTCGGCGACGACCCGGTCCGGGTCGACCGTGACGGGCGCGAGCAGCAGCCGGCGGCGCAGCGTGGCACCCGGCACGGCGGGCAGGTGGGACTGCACGAGGTCGAGGAGCGGGTAGGGGTCGACGCCGCCCCGCGCGTCGGGGCGGGGCACGCGCCCCGCCACGACGTGGTCGAGGTCGAGGGCGCCGGAGCTGCGCCGCGCGAGCTCGCGGACGAGCGCGGGGTTGAGCACGGCGTCGCCGGACACGGAGACCGACACGTCGCCGTCGCCCGTCCCGCCCACGCGGCAGCGGCGCAGCAGCACGGGGACCTCCACGGCCCCGGGCAGCACGACGACGCCGGCGACCAGGTGGCCCGCCTGCAGCCCGTCGGCCTCCAGCTCGCCGATCACCTCGCGGAAGCGCCGGAGCCGTCGCAGGGCCTCGACGCGCGCCTCGGCGTCGCGCACGAGACCGGACAGGGCCTGGCGCCCGGTCGACAGCAGGACCGCCTGCCCGGACGGGTGGGCGACCGTGAGGTCGAGCGTCGCGTCCGCGACGAGCCTGAGGTCACGCGCCGCGGAGGGCCGGTCCAGCAGAGCCGCCCGCGCACGGTCGAGCACGGCGGCCGCGCGAGCCGGCTCGCGGCCGGGCTCCCGAGGCGCCCCGGACGACTCGGGCTGCGACATGCCTCTCACGGTACGGGGTGCGGGGGCGTGCCCCGACGACACTCGTGGGCGTGGGACGAGCGGGAACCGGCGGCGCCGCCGACCGCGCGTGGCGGCGCCCCCTCCTGGTCGGGGCGTCGCTCGTCTTCCTCGCCGCCACCGCGGCCCAGGCCGTCCTCGACGACCCGCTCGTGGACCTCGTCGCGGTCGTGGCCCGCACGCTCGTGTGGCTGCTGTTCGCGGCGGGGTACGCGGTCCGCCTCGTCCGCAGCCGCGCGGCCCTGGCCTTCGCGCTCGCTCATCCCGTGCAGCTGCTCGTGCTGCTCGTGCCCGGCGTGCTGGCGGCGCTCGTGGCCGGAAGGGCGCTGCTGCGCGCGGCGGGGGTGGACGGGCGCCCGGGCGACGTCGTGCGACGGACGGTCGTCGACCTCGTCCTGGTCGCGGGGACGCTCGTGCTGCTGCTGGCGGCCGCGGTCCTCGTCGCCGAGCGCGACGCGGAGGGCGCGCTCATCACCGGGTACGGCGACGCGCTGTGGTGGGCGGTGGTCACGGTGGCCACGGTCGGCTACGGCGACCTCGTGCCCGTCACCCCGCTGGGGCGCGCCTTCGCGGTGACGGGGATGCTGCTGGGCATCGGCGTTCTCGGCACGCTCACCGCGAGCGTCGCCGCGCACCTCACCCGGACGAGGCCGTCCGGCACGGGGGTGTGGGCCCGCGCGGCGGTCCCGGGCGACAGGCCCGCACCCGGCACCGAGCACGACACCGAGCACGGCGCCGAGCACGGCGCCGAGCACGGCGCCGAGCACGGCGCCGAGCCCGACCTCGCGGCGACCGGTCGGGGCCCGGGCGCGCCGGCGACCTCCGCTGCAGCGCTCGACGAGAGTGCGCTCAGGCCCGTGCTCGAGGAGCTCCGTGCCCTGCGGGAGGAGGTGGCGCGGCTGCGTCCGGCTGCCCTGCAGGCGGCTGCGCACCCCGGGACGGAGGCACCGCCGCCCCCGTCGCCACCGCCGTCGCCGGGACGGCCGGCGCCCGGGCGTCGCGCGGACCGCCGTCCGGACGACGACCCGGGAGACGCAGCAGGCCCTGGCCGACGGCCACCCCCAGGATGACGACGGCGCCGCCCGCGACCCCGGCGACCGTGAGCTCCTCCCCGAGCACGACGACACCGAGCACGACCCCGATGACCGGCGACAGGTACGTGACGGTCGACGCGAACGTCGCCCCGAGCCCCGCCGTCACGGCGGTGTTGAGGACGAAGGCGAGACCGGTCCCGAGCACACCGAGCGCGACCATCGCGAGGACGACCGTCCACGACAGGTCGACCGGGTCGCGCGACAGCACCGGGGCCGCGAGCAGGCACCAGCCGAGTCCGCACGTGACCTGCCCGAACGCGATGACGAGCGGCTGGACCCCGCGCGGGATGACGAAGCGGCGCACCCACACGAGCGCCACGCCGTAGCAGGCGGTCGCCCCCAGGCACGCCAGCTGCCCCAGCAGGCTGCCGCCGGCTCCGGCGGCGAGGTCGGGGAGGGTCACGACGACCACGCCGGCGAAGCCGACGAGCAGGCCGACGACCTTGCGGGTCGTGACCTTCTCCGCCGGCAGGAACGCGAGGACGAGGACGAGCGTCCACAGCGGCGTGGTGGCGTTGAGGACGGCGGCCAGGCCGCTGTCGATGCGGGTCTCCGCCCAGGCGAAGAGCGTGAAGGGCAGGAAGCAGAAGAACAGCCCGAGGACCGCCAGGTGCGCCCAGGTCGTGCGGTCGCGCGGCAGGCGGGTGCGGGTGACGAGCAGCCAGCCGCCGAGGAACAGCGACCCGAGCAGGACCCGGGCGAGTGCGACCTGCGCCGGCGACAGCCCCTCCAGCCCCCACTTGATGAACAGGAAGCTCGCGCCCCAGCAGGAGGCGGCGACGAACCACGCCAGCACGAGGGCGGGACGGGACGCGGTCGGGCTCACGGCGCGACGGTACGGCCGGGCACCGACGGCGCCCCTCCCGTTTCGTGCCGAGCCGGACCACTAGGACCGGGGTGGCCCGCGGGAGCCCGAACCCTGTCGTCGGACGGGTCGTCGGGCGGGTGGTCGGGCGGGTGGTCAGAGGGTCGTCGCGCAGGCGGCGCTACAGGCGGACCCCGAAGCCGCGGCGCGCCAGGTGCAGCAGCGGGTGCCGGGGTCCGACGAGGTCCGCCACGCGGTCCGTCGTGAGCCGCTCGAGGCGGTCGGTGGCAGCCCGGAGCGCGCCGGGCCCCTCGCGCCGGGCCCCGAGCAGCACCCCCGTGTTGCGCCACACCGCGTGCCGGCCGTGCCGGAGCACCTGCCGGGACGCCGCGCGGGACGCCGGCATGAGCGCGCGGTCGAGCGGGCCGGGCGCCGCGCCGGGCCCGGCAACACGGACCAGCCGCCGCGACTGCTCCGGCACGAGCGCGGCGATGACGGAGTCGAGCGCCTCGTGGTCGCGGTGCCGTGAGGCCATGAGCCGCTCGTCGCGGACGTCGGCGTCGCTCAGCACCGCGAGCAGCGACAACGGCATGTCGAGGTTGATGTGGGCGTTCATGCCGAGCAGGACGTGCAGGTACGGGTGCAGGTCGGCCGGTGCGGCGAACGCCTCGCGCCACGGCCCCGCCACGTGGTCGCCGCGTTCGCGCGCGGCGAGGGCCTCGAGGTAGGGCTCGGCGAAGGCGACGTCCCAGCGGGCGAGCCACGCCGGGTCCTCCACGCGGCCGGAGCCGGCGGCGGCGCCGACGGCGTGCGTGACGTCGCGGTAGGTCGTGAGGAAGTGCCGGGCCGGGTCGCCGAGCTGCTCGAGCCGCGACAGGGCGGTGTCCATCCGGGCGACGACACCGGCGATGGCCGGGTCCGTCGCGGCGAGGCCGTCGCCCCTGAGGGGTCCGGGTCGGGGTGTCGGGTCCTGCCCGGGCAGCGGTCGGAGGCGCACGGACACCGGCTTACCCTTGAGGCGATGGTCGTGCACCCGCTGCCTGTGGAGGCGGCCGCCGGCACGCTCGAGGAGGCCTACCGGCTCCTCGCGGGCGGTGGGGTCGTCGCGCTCACGGGAGCCGGGCTCAGCACGGACTCCGGCATCCCGGACTACCGCGGCCCCGGCTCGCCGCGCCGCACGCCCATGACGTACCAGCAGTTCACGCGCAGCGCCGACGCGAGACGCCGCTACTGGGCGCGCAGCCACGTCGGCTGGCTGCGCATGTCGACCGCGGCCCCGAACGACGGCCACCGGGCGCTCGCCGCGCTCGGCACGCGGGGGCTCGTCGACGCGGTCGTCACGCAGAACGTCGACGGGCTGCACGTCGCGGCGGGCTCCGACCCGGTCGTCGAGCTGCACGGGGCGCTGTCGCGGGTGGTCTGCCTGGACTGCGGCGTGCGCTCGGAGCGCCGCCGGCTTCACGAGCGGCTGAGCGCGCTCAACCCGGGCTGGGCCGAGCGGGACGACCTGCCCGAGGCCGACGTCGCGCCGGACGGCGACGTCGTCATCGACGACACGGACGGCTTCGTCGTCGCCGCGTGCGAGACCTGCGGCGGGGCGCTCAAGCCGGACGTCGTGTTCTTCGGCGAGAACGTGCCGGTCGGGCGGGTCGAGCGCTGCTACGGCCTCGTCGACGGCGCCCGGGCCCTGCTCGTGGCGGGGACGTCGTGCACCGTCTTCTCGGGGCGTCGGTTCGTCAAGCGGGCGGCGTCCCGCGGGATCCCCGTGGTCGTCGTCAACCGGGGTCCGACCAGGGCGGCAGAGCTCGCGACGGTGCACCTGGACGAGGGGTGCTCACCGGTGCTGACCGCCCTGTCGGCCCGTCTCGCGGCCTGAGGGAGCCCGGGGCCGGCCCCGGTCACAGGCCCACGGCGCGCGCCCGCTCCCGGCGACCGCGGCGCGTCCCGGCACCGGCGGTGACCTCGTCGAGCAGCCGCTCGGTCTCCGGCGCGAGGTCGACGCCGAGGTCGTCGGCGTAGGAGCGGAGGCGCTCGACGAGCTGCGCGACGACGGCGGGCCGGCCCGCGGCCTGCTCCGCGAGCAGCAGGTCCCGCCACAGCACCTCGGCCGCGGGGTCCACCCGCATGCCCGCGCGGGCGGCCCGGCGCGCGAGGTCCGCGTCACCGGCCTGCAACGAGCGTCTCGCCGCCTCGTGCGCCACGTCCACGACACCGGCGAGGACCTCCTCCCGCTGCTGCTCCGCCCACGCGTAGTGCCGCTCGACGACACCCGCGAACGGCTCGTCGACCAGCTCGAGCGCCGCAACGAGGACCGCGACCGGGGTGCGGGTGATGTCGTCGCCGAGCAGCCGCTGCCAGCGCTGCCAGTCGGTCGTGACCGCGGGGTGCACGCGGTACGTGCCGGAGTCGACCGCCCGCGGCAGGTACGGCCGGCCGCCGTCGTCCTCGCCGAGCCAGCGGCGGGTCCGTGAGGCGAGGGCGTGCACCGTCTGCTCCGTGAGCCGTCGCGCCGGGGAGAGGGCCTCGGCCACCTGGGAGCGCGTGCGCGGCGAGCCGGCGGTCGCGAGGTACGCGACGAGCGCGGTGGCGCGCGCCGTGTGGCTGGCGGGGGACGGCCCGCGAGCGTGGTGCACGCGCACCTGCCCCAGCAGCTGCACGACCGGGTCCTCGCCGCCGTACAGGTCCTCGGCCACCGGCAGTCGAGGCTCCGGCTCCGGGGGCGGGGTGGCGGCCTGCGCGGGACCCCCTCCCCCACCGACCAGCGCCACGGAGGACAGCGAGCGCCCCCACGCCGGCCCGGCCACCGCGGCGGGCCGCGTCTGCAGGCGGGTGAGCCGCTGCACGTCCGGCAGGGTCAGGCGCTGCGGACGAAGGACGACCCCTGCGGGCTCGAGCGTCGCCCACTCCTCCGCGCCGCCCTCGAGCCGCAGCTGCCAGCCGATGAGGGCCGCGAGGTCGTCGTCGCCGTGGTGCGACGCGGCGACCACGGTCGTCACCCCGCCGCGCGGCAGGTCGTCGAGCACCCTCGACAGCCGTTCGGCCTGGCGGGCCACGTCGGCGGGGTCGCCGAGCAGCACGACCTGCCCGTCCCACGCCTCGCGGGCTCGACCGCTCCGCCTCGCGTCCGCGACGCTGCCGACACCCGCGTCGGTGAGGACCCGGTCGACGTCGGCGCGGCGCGCCTCGAGCTCCACGAGCAGCCGGTCGACGTCCGGCACGTGGCGGAGGGCGCCGCCGGGTACGGCCGCGGCCAGCTCGGCCCCGAAGCCGACGAGGAGGACCTCGACGGTCTCCCGCGCCCGACCGACGGCGAGCTCGGCGGCGACCGCGGCCAGGACCGTCCGCGCCTCCCGCGCCTCGCCGACGACGGCGAGCCCGCCCAGCTGCTCGAGGTCGAGGAGCACGAGGCCGTCGTCGTCGTCCGTGCCGAGGCACACGAGCCCGGGCAGCGGCAGCGGCTCGTCGACCGGCCGGCGGACCGGTGCGGTGGCGCCCCCGAGCAGGTCGAGCCCGAGCTCCTCGACGAGTCGGCGCTGCGGCTCGTCGCCGGTCAGGGCGGCGAGCTCGACGTGCCACACGGTCCGGTCGTCGAGCGCCGTCCAAGGGGCGGGCAGGTCCGCGGGCTCCACCAGGTAGAGCTCGAGGTCGTCGGGTGTCAGGCGGGCGGCGCGGACCGGCGGGAGACCGCGGCCGGAGGCGGCGAGCCTGCGCCGGAGGTCGGCGAGTGCACCGTCGAGGTGCGCACCCCCGCTGGACGCGGCGACGGCCCGCAGCTGCTCCTCGAGGCGGCTGTCCTCCGGCTCCGGCGGCGTGAGCCGCTGACCCGGACGCCGTTCCTCGCGGGCGTCGCGCCGGCGCGCGGCCAGCAGGCCCACGGCCGCCGCCGCGAGCAGACCCCCGATGCCGGCCGGTGTCCGCACGTCGACCGCGTCGGCTGCGGCGTCTCCGGCGTCGTCGGCGCCCGCCGCGTCGGTGTCCTCGGTGGCCGTGTCCTCGGCGGTGCCCGCGCCGTCCGTCCCGCCCGCGGCGTCCGCGCGGCCCGCGTCCGCGAGCGCGCCCCACGACCCGGCGCCGGGGTAGCCGGGGTCCGTGGACGGACCGCCCACCTGGTCGCCACCCCCGTCCGCACCCACGGCCGGGTCGGGACCCGCCCCCGGGTCGGCGCCATCCGTGCCGGTGCCCGCGCCGGACGCGTCGGACGCTTCGGCGGGTGCGTCGGCGGATGGACCGGGGGCGACCGGTTCTCCGGCCCCCGGGACCGTGACCGTCCAGCCCGGGTAGATGAGGTCCGGGTCCTCCAGGCGCTCGCCGCCCGGCTGCACCGTCGCCTCGGTGGCCTCGGCGACCTCGGGCCAGCGGTCCGCGTCGCCCAGGTGCTCCGCGGCGATCGCGGAGAGGGTGTCGCCGCGCTCCACGACGTGCTCGAGGTCGCCGCGCGCGGTCCCCGCCCCCTGGTCGGCGTCCTGGGTGACGGCGCCCGCCCCGGGCACGGTCAGCTGCCAGCCGGGGCTGATCTGCCCGTCCGCGCCGAGGGCTCCACCGTCGGGCTGGGGCGCTCCCAGGTTCGCCGCGGCGATCTGCCGCCACTGGGTGCCGTCGCCGAGGTGCGTCTCGGCGAGCGACCACAGGCTGTCCCCCTGCTGCACGACGACGAGCGCCGACGCGGGCGCCGGCGCGTCCGGCTCCGCCGCGGCCCGCTCCCCGTCGTCGGGCACCGCCGACACCGCCCCGACCGGTCGCTGCTCCGTCGTCGAGGTGACCGACGAGCCCGTCCCGTCGACGTCGACGGTCGCCGCGGCGGTCGCGGCGGGCCGCGCGTCGTCCAGGGTGAGCGCGGTCGCCGGGGCCGCGGCGCCCGCACCGACCAGCAGGGCGACCACGGCACCCACGAGCAGGGACGCCGCCCGCTGCTGCAGACCCAGGCCGGGGACCCTCGGCGACGGCAGCCCCCGCGCGTGCGCGGGGACCTCGACGACCACGGCCAGCGCGAAGGACGCCCACGCCAGCCAGCCCAGGACCGTGAGCGCCGCGAGGAGCAGGCTCCCGTCGTCCGGGCGCAGCAGCAGGTCGAGGGCGTCCTGCGGGGAGGCGTTGCCGGTCAGCGGACCGAGCTGGCCCAGCTGCCACAGCGCGTAGGGGATGCCTGCGAGGAGCACGACCAGCACGAGCAGGGCACCGAGACCCCGGACCACCCTCATGCCTGCTGTCCCTCCTCCTCGTGGACGGACCGGCCCGCCGGTCCGCGGCTCCTGCTCAGGTGACGCCCTGCGCGAGGCGCGCGGTCGCGGTGCCCGTGACCGTGCGCGTGCCACCGAGGAAGACAGGGTCGTGGACGACCCTGGCCGTGACAGTGACGGCGGCGACGATGCCGGCCGGGGTCGGGACCGACGTCGTCCGGACCGAGCCCTCGACCCCGGCCGCGGCCAGGTGGGCGCGAGCCGCAGCGGCGGCGCGTGCGGTGTCGAGCACCCCGGGGTCACCCTGGACGGCCCGGGCGGCGTCGAGCTCCTGCCCCGCGGCGCGGGCGGCCTCCGCGGCGACGGTGTCCGCCCGCTGCAGCGCCTGGACGCGACCGGCGCCGTCGGTGACCAGCCCCGCCGCGAGCAGCAGCGCGACCATGAGGACGACGACGAACAGCGTGGTCGACCCGCGGTCGCCGCCGACCCGTCGGCACCGTCGCTGCACGGGCGTCACCCGCGGACCCGGTACGTGTCGAGCGGGGACACGGCGGTGGCGTCGAGCCGGGTCGTGCCCGGCACCCCCGGCAGGCTCAGGTCCGACAGCCGCACCGCGCAGGTGACCGTCGCGCGGACCTGGGCCGGTGTGCCCACAGGTCGGGCGAAGCCGCTGGTGTCCACGTCGACCTGGACCGACGCGCAGTCCAGGCCCTGGCCGTCCAGGTTGCCGCGCGCGGCCTGCTGCCCGGAGGCGGACGCCTGCCCCGCCGAGCGCTCGAGCGAGGCCTGCCGGGCCGCGGCCGCCGCGGCGGCCTCGACGGCCGTACCGGCCAGGGCCACCCGGCCCGCCACGGCGAGCAGACCGACGAGCAGGAGCAGACCGGGCACCACGACGACGAACTCCAGCGTGGTGGTCCCCCGGTCACCGCGCCGCCGCAGGGAGAACAGCCGCCACCGGACGCTCACGAGGTCGTCACCCGCTCCACGGGGCCGGTCGCGGTCTGGCGCACCGGCGGACCGGGCAGCCCCGGCAGCAGGGACGGCGCCCGCCCGCTCACGGTCACGCTGGCCTCGGTGGCGCTCCGGGCGGCCTGCACCTGCACCCCCGCGAGGACCTCCCCCCCGCCGGCGCGCTCGACGAAGTCGCTCGCGGCCGCCCTGCCCGCCGCGCTCGTGCCCTGCTCGGTGCGCGTCACCGCCACCCCGCTGCCGGCCGCGGCGAGCGCCACGGTGCGCGCGTGGTACCAGAAGACGCCCTGCAGGATGCCGAAGACGAGCAGCAGCATGACGGGGAACAGCACGACGAGCTCGAGCGTCGTCGCGCCGCGGTCCGCCTCGCCGCCCCCGCTGAGGCGGCGGTCCCGCCGGATGCTCACCCCGCAGGCGTGATCCGGTCCAAACGCGACTGCACCGCCGTCGTGATCGCCGCCACCGCGATGCCCGCGATGAGGAAGAGCCCCAGGGCGATCACGACCCACTCGATCGTGGTGAAGCCCGCGTCGCGCGCCCGTCGCTGCGTGGCCCGGCGCTCGAGCAGCGACCCGGTCAGCACGCCGACCGTGAGCAGCACGACGGCGACCCGCACGCGGGTCCCGAGGCTGGTGGCCAGTGCGGTCATGGTGGTCCTCCATCTCCGGCCGCGCGGCCGGTGCCGTTCCCGCGTCCCCGGGGTCGGGGTCGCGGACGTGCTGCCCCCGACCGCGGCCGCGGTCGGGGTGGTCGTGGGGGCGGCGGCTCACAGGATCTCCAGTGCCGCGGGGGTGAAGAGCAGGAGCGAGAAGACGAGGCCGAGCGCCGCGACGGGCACCCCCAGGCTCTGCGTGGTGGCGTTCGCACGGCTCTGCTCGGCGGCGAGCAGCTCCGTACGCAGGCCACGCCCACGCGCCCGGAGCGCCTCGTACACCGAGCCGCCGTCCTCGCCGGCCAGGCGCACGATGTCGGCCGTCTCCTCCAGGGCGGGCACGCCGAGCTCCTCGGAGAGCTCCGCGAGGCTCGTCCACGGGGCGGTGCCGGCCAGCTGCGCCCGCATGAGCTCCTGCCGGATGCGCACGAACGGCCAGGACTCCGCCACGGAGGAGGCGCGGGCGAGGGCCTGGGTGGGCCCGCTGCCGGCACGCCGTTCGAGCGCGACGAGCTCGAGGTAGGCGCCGACGGCGCGGGCGAACTCCTCGCGGGCCCGCGCCGCCTTGGTCCGGACCCCGGCGTCGGGCAGGAGGAAGAACACGAGACCGAGCACCAGCGAGGCGCCCGCGGGGACGAGGAGCGGCACGCCGAGGCCGAGCCAGCGGAAGATGATGGTCGCCACGGGAGGGAAGGCGAGGCCGATGAGCGCGAGCAGCGCCTTCTCGCCGAGGAACTCGCTCGGCTGCACGCGGAGGATGGCGAGCTCGCGGGTGGGGACGGTGACGAACGGGAGGCGGCCGCTGCGCCGCGCGAGGCCCTCGCCGACGCGCGACTGCAGCGAGCGGCGGCCCTCGGTCGGCACCACGCGCACCCGCTGCGTGCGCAGCCGGTCGAGCGCGTCGTCGAGGCGGGGACTCGCCGGGACGAGCTCGCGGACGACGAGGAACAGGCCGAGGCCGACGACGGCCCCGACGAGGAGGGCGAGCTGCAGGCTCAGCGGCGGCACGTTACACCCCCCGCCCGAGTCCGGACGGGCCGCCCCCGGCGCCGGTGACCGCGCCACGCGCGCTCGGCACCGGAGCGCGGCCGTCGGCCCACTGGGGGGACCACGCACGCTCGGCCGCGGCGGTCCGGGGGCCACCGGGCCCGACCGGGAGCCGCTCGGGCGCCGTGGGCCCGGTCGCGGTGAGGAAGCGCGGGGTGGGTGTGCCGGCCGTGACGGCGCGCATCCACACGAGGCAGCCGACGAAGAGCCCGAGCAGCACGACGAGGATGAGCTGGCCGATGCCGGCCATGAACGGGCCGAAGTAGCCGGAGACGAAGCCGATGGCGACGCCGGTGAGGCTGACCGCCGTCACGATGCGGGCGGTCGTCCTCGGCTTGGCCCGGTCCGCCTCGATCGCGCGGCGGATGCGCACCTCCTCCGCGACGCTCGCGGCGAGGTCGTCGAGCACCGCGGCCAGCCCGTCGCCCCGGCGCTGGGCGCCGAGGACGAGCGTCGCCGCGACGAGGTCGGCGGTCGCGTCGTCGAAGTCGTCGGCGAACTGCCGCACCGCCCGGTCGGTCGGCCAGCGGGCGTTGATGCGGGCGGCGAGCAGGTTGACGTCGTCGCGGATCGCGGCCGGGGCCGAGGCCGCGCTGGCGATGAGGGCGCTCTCGATACCGGCCCCGACGACCAGCACACCCGACAGGCTGCGGGTCCACTGCTCGAGCGCGTTGAGCCGGTTCACGTCGACCGCGGACCGAGGCGCGCTGAGCAGCGTCGGCAGCCCGAAGATCGCCAGCGGCGCGAGGACGACCGCGAGGACGAAGCCCGTCACCAGCCACACCACGACACCCACCGCCACACCGCCGCCCAGCAGGAGGCGGCGGCGCCGCCGCTGCCGCGGCGGGAGGTGCCGCCCGAGCAGGCGGTCGACCGGCGAGGGCCGCCGGCGCGTCTCGTCCACGCGCACGCGTGGCGGCGGCGCGGGCAGGGCACCGAGCACGGCGAGCAGGACGCCCAGCGCCGCCAGGCCGGCGAGCAGACCGAGGAGGAGTGCGGTCATCGGTAGGCCACTCCCCCGAGCCCTGCCTCGTCGTCCCACGCGGTGTCGAGCAGCGAGCCGTCGAAGCCGACGGCCTCGAGGTCCGCGAGACCCGACGGGGGTACCCGGGGCACGGCCCGGCGGTCGCTGCCCGGACCGAAGACGAGGGTCGTGGCGGGCCGCCCGCCCTCGCCGCGGGTGACCTCCATGACCTCGTCGACGACGCGGGCGCGCGTGCCGTCGTGGTCGCGGACCGAGGCCATGTGGACGACGTAGTCGATCTGCTGGGCGACGAGCCGGTCGGCGTAGGACTCGGTGCCGCCCGCGCTGTGCACCGCCAGGGTGAGCCGCTCGATGGTGTCGGCGGCGTTCTTCGCGTGGACCGTCGACAGGGACCCCGCGCCCGCCTGCATCGCCTTGAACATGGCGGCTGCCTCGGGCCCGCGGACCTCCCCGACGATGATCCGGGAGACGTTGAGGCGCAGGACGTCGACGAAGAGGTCCTCGACCGTGATCTCCCCGAGCGGTCGCCCGTCGGGACCGCGCTCACCGGACCCGGGCCGGCCCTCGAGGGCGACGACACGCTCGTAGCCGGGCATCTCGTGGAGGAAGAGCTCGTACTCCGTCTCGAGGGTCGCGATCGCCTCGGCGGGGTCGATGGTCCGGGCCAGGGCGCGCAGCATCGTGGTCTTCCCGGCGCCCATGTCCCCGCTCACCACGACGGACTTGCGCGCGCGCACCGCGGCGGACAGGAACGAGGCCAGTCGCTCGTCGACGGTGCGCAGGGCGACGAGGTCGTCGAGCGTCACGTCGGTGAGGCGGTGCATGCGGATGCGGACGACGGGGCGCGGCGTCACCCAGCCGATGGCGGCCAGCCGGGCACGGGAGCCGGGCAGGTTGAGGTGCAGGCGCGGGTGCGCGGAGGAGAACGGCCGGTCGTTGCTCTCGCTCGCGCGGCTCGCGAGGAACTGCAGGTAGTCGACGAGCTCGGCGTCGCTGTCGGCGACCGCGGGCACCTTCTCCAGCACACCGCCCACGCGCTCCACGACGACGCGGTCGTGGCCGGTGATCTCGATGTTCTCGATGCCGGGGTCGTCGACCAGCGGCTGCAGACGACCGAGTCCGAACAACGCGTCGTCGAGGGCCTTGGCCAGGGCGCGCCGCTGCTCGGGCGTGCTCGCACGACGACCGTCGAAGGTGGCCGCCCGGTCCCGCTCGGTGAGCAGCTCCTCCACCACGGCGCGGCCGAGGGCGCGGCGGTCCTCCGCGCCCAGTCCGCTCTCGGCGCGAAGCCGCGCGGCGAGGCGCGTCGAGGCCTGCTCGCGGAGCTCACGGACCACGTCCCAGCCGGGGGCGTCGTCGGCACCGGTCGGGGCCGACGGCACGTCCGGCGCCGGCGATGCCACGTCCGTCGCGGAGGGGGACGTCGCCCGGCGCCCCTCGCTCGCGAGGTCGGCCTCGACCGTGACGGGGACACGCTCCGCCCCTGTCGCGGCGAGCCCGCCGGCCTGGCCGACGAGCCGTGTGTCCTGCTCGACGACCTCGTCGTCGACCGCGGCAGGTACCCAGCCGTGCGGCTGGGCCCGTCGGGCGCCGCGTGCACCCTCGGCCGTGGCACCCGGGCGGGACGGGCCGGCGAGCCCGCGGAGGAACCCGCCCTGCCGCTGCCGTCGGCGCGGCCCGAACGGGTCCGCGTCGGCGCGCGTCGTCGGGGGCACGGACCGGGTCGCCTGCTCCTCGCGCCGCGACCGCTCGCGCTGCTCGTAGGGGTCGACCGCCTCGCGCTCGGGCTGCCCGCGTCCGTGGTCGTGCAGGTCATCGAAGAGCGGCAGGTCCGGGATGGACGTCACCGCGTCACGCTCGGCCACGTCGCCTCCCGGCGGTCTCGACGGGGACGGGGCCGCCCGGGTCGGCGGAGGCGTCGAGGAGCGCCATGTCCGCCGACGACGGTGCCGCCTCGGCGTCCCCGCCGTGGGCGGTGGGGTTGAGGAAGGTGCGCCGCGCCCGGACGAAGCGCTCGACCCCGCCTGCCGTGGCGACCAGCGAGCGGCCGAGCGGGGTCTGGGCGAGGCGGTCGAGCGGCCCGCCGTCGCTGAGGTTGCGGGCGTGCTTGGACCGCGGCAGGTGCCCGACGAGGGGCAAGCCGAGGGCGGAGGCGATCTCGCGCGGCGGGTACGGGCCGCCGGTGTCGACGACCAGCAGACCGACGTTCTGCGCCTGGTCGGGCACCCGGTCGCTGAGCAGCCGGCGGGTCGCCGGTCGTGCGGCGGCGATGTCCGGCAGCCGGGTCCCGCAGACCAGCAGCACCAGGTCGCTGGCGTCCCACACTGGTCGCGGTGCGCCTTCCGCGCCGAGCCGACCCGTGTCGACGAGGAGGTCCGTGCCGGCCTGCTCCAGCTGGCTGGCGAGCGAGGCCAGCGCGGGCCACATGGGCACCAGCGTGCCGACCTGCTCGGGGCTGGGGATGCCGGGCACGACCACCACGTCCGGGTCCCGGGCGACGACCGACTCCTCCCACAGGTCGCTGGCCGTGATGGCCCGCTGCGTGAAGGTGAACGCGAGGTTGATCAGACCTCGGTCGTGCCGCACGCTGCCCTGCAGCCAGCCCGCCAGCAGGCTGCTGGACCCGGCGACGTCCGCCTCGACGAGGACCGCCGGGCGCGGCCACAGCAGCGCGAGCCCGAGGGACGCCGTGGTGACACCGGGCGAGCCCTTCGCCGACACGAGGCTGACGAGCATCAGCCCTCCTGGTCCAGCGACACCGACGCCTCCAGGACGACCGCGATACGTCCCGTCGCCCCCCTCGCGCCGAGGCTCCGCGCGTCGTCGACGGGGGCGACGACGTCGACGACGGCGATGGTCGGGTCGTCGGGGTCCGTCACGACCCGCAGCACGGTCGCGGGGATGGCGTCGGGCACGCCGGTCGGCGGCTCACCGCCCGCCTGCGGGGTGTCCACGACGAGGATGCGGTCGCCGGCCTGCAGCCCGCCGGCGGGCATCTGCGTCCGCGTCAGGGGCAGGCCGACGACGGCGGCGCCGTCGCCCGGCACGGGCGGACCGTCGAGGACGGCCTCGGGGCTCAGCAGCTGGCCGGCGAGGAGGGGGACACGGGCGACGGCGCCGACCACGGCGTCGAGCTCGCCCGCGGGCACGACGGCGAGGTCCGGGCCGACCGTGGCGTCGGTGACGGCCAGGTCCTCCGCGCCGATGGTCTGGCCGGCGTCGACCGGGGCCACGACGAGGACCACCCGCTGGGTGTCGCTGAACACGGTGAACAGCGACACGGCCCCGAGGGCCGAGACGACGACCAGGGCGATGCCGAGGGCGAGCAGACCCGGGCGGCGACGGGTGCGCGGCGCGCTCACCGGGCGGGTCCGGGGTGCCTGCGGCGTGGCCGGGCGGGCACCGGCACGTGGTGCTGTCTGCGTGGTCATCGGTCCCCTGAGGTCGACGGTCGGCACGGGCCGCTCACAGGACGGCCCGGGCGACGCTGTCGGCTGACGCTCCCCGCGGCGCCCAGCCGGAGCCGGTGCACCTGGCGCCTCCCCAGGACGTACCGGCGGATGCTACCCCGGTTCCGACAGGCCGCTGACCTGCGACGCAACCCTGTCCGGCAGGTGGGCGACACCTGCTCAGCGCGGTGCGACGGACCGCTCACGCAGCGCTCACCGCATGCGGTTCGGCGAGTGCGTCGACCAGCCGCCGCCTCGCCCTGCTCACCCGCTGACGCAGTGCCGGCGCGGCGACGCCCGTGTCCCGCGCCAGCCGCTCGATGCCGCCGGAGGCCGCCGGGCTGTGGACCTCCCACAGCAGCCGCGCCTCCTCGGTGCCGATGGCCCCGCGCCTGGTCCCCTGCACGAGGACGTCGAGGAGCGCGAGGTCGGCGCGGGTCTCGCCCGGCGAGTCCGCGGCGGCCGACACGAGGGCGTCGCGCGTGCGGACCGGCCACTGCGCCGCCAGGGCCTGCTCCACCTCGGCGACGCCGCCGACGGCGTGCTCCTCGCCGCGCCGGCCCGCGGCCCTCGTCAGGCGCGACAGCAGGTCGAGGGCGAGGCGGTCCGCGACGCGGGCGCCGGTGGTGAGCGGGACCGTGCCGAGCAGGTCGAGCAGCTCCGTGACCGCCCGGGCCTCCGACTCCTCGCGGTCACCCCCGGCGTGGTGACACGTGCGCCGGGCGAGACCGAGCGCCACCCCGAGCAGCAGCTGCAGCAGGGCGCGCCCGGCGAGCGGGTCACCGCCGCGGTGCAGCCGCAGGAGCGCCCGCAGCACCTCGTCGTTGTCGCGGGCGGAGGCGGCCGCCTCCAGGGCCGCGACCCCGGGCAGGGCGAGCGCCACCTCGGTGCGGGACCACCGTGGCAGTGCCGCCTCGACCTGGTCGGCCACGCCGGAGCCCCACTCGCTGTTGAGCCGACCCGCGAGGCCGGCGGTGCGGCGGGGCGCTCGGGCGTGGGTCGCGGCTGCGGGCATGGGGTCCTCCTCGTGACGGTCGGCGGTCGGCCGCCGGAGGTCAGGACGGTGCCCGGGCACCCTTGCCCGATTGCTTGCCCGGCCGCGGCCCCTGCAGGTCTCCAACTACTCTCGACGTGATCTGCATCACAATCGAACGCCGTCGGTCACGACCGGGGCGGGGGCCGCACCTGTCGCGCTCGACCCGGGACGCACCCGCCCGGGCGTCGTCGACACCCTTCCGGCGGCTGCATAGGGTGCGCGCGGGGGTGCTCGCCCCTGTCAACGGAGCGCCACCGCGGTGGCCGAGCACGAGGGGAACCACCCATGGCGAACATGAACGTCACCTACGCCGACATGCGCGACGCGGCGACGCGGCTGCGCAACGGCCAGGCCGACCTGGAGGCCAAGCTGCAGGAGCTGCGCGGGCTCGTCGAGGGCCTCGTGGCCGGCGGCTACGTGACCGACCGCTCGTCGAAGGCCTTCGACGCCAGCCACCACGAGTTCAACACCGGCGCCCTGCAGGTCGTCGGCGGCATCGAGGGCATGTCGGCCTTCCTCGAGGCCGCGTCGCAGACGCTGGAGGACGCCGACGCCCAGCTCGCCCAGCAGATCGGCGGCTGAACCGGGACACCCCGCAGGCACCGGTCGGTCATCGCCCGCGGCAGGCTCAGCCGCCGCGGGTGATGACGACCTGGGACTCGCCGATGCGGACCTGGTCGCTGCTGCTCAGGTCGAAGGTCACCTGACCGGACTGGCCACCGCCGACCCAGTCGACGACCCAGTACGAGGTCGCGGTCACCGTGAAGGCGTCGGACGGCCGGCCGGCGCTCGTGGTCGTGTACCGGTGGCCGCAGTCCGGGCTCGGCGCGGCACCCCGGGCCGGGTCGTAGGGGGTGCCCGGTCCGGTGCACGTCACGCTCGTGCCGTCGCCCATCGACCACACGACGCGGTCCAGCCGCGCCGTGGCGGTGACGGTCACGGCGCCCGCGCTGGCGGTGGCGCTCGTCGGCCCGACGGTGCTGGCGCCGGGCGCCTCCGCCCACATGTGCACCGGCAGGCCGACGAGACCGAGGCTGTCCGGGTCCTCGGACAGCGTGTGCGGCGCCATGCCGATCTCGACCGCCTCGACCTGCAGCCGGGCGATCGCCTGCTCCGCCACCACCCGTGGGTCGACCGGCGGTGGACCGTCGGCCCAGATGTACGTGATGCGCATCGGGATCACCCAGTCCGGGGCGAGGCACTCGTAGGGCCGCTGGCCGCCCGCGGTCCGCTCGTCGAACTCCGCCTGGGTCAGCTCGGGCGTGAAGGCCCCGCCCACGACGGTGTCGAGAGCGGCACCCACGTAGCACTGCCCGCCGGCCGACCACGTGCGGCCCTCGGCGTCGACGCACGGCACCTGCTGCAGGCCGTACCGGCACACCTGCGGCTGGGGGACCCCGCCGCCGGACCCGCCACCGGGTGCGCCGGGCTGCTCGACCTCGTCCTCGACCTCGATGACGCACAGCCCCAGCTGCGCCTGCTCCACCGTGCACGTCGGCGCGGTGCCGGACGCCGCGGCGGGCAGCGCCGTGGCTGCGCCCGCGAGAGCCAGCACGCCGGCGACGACGATAGCCGCGGTGCGACGGGCCGCCGACCCTGCCCACATCAGTCCTCGGGACACGACCGCTCCACCTCCGGCGCCTCGGCGAGTCCCGACGAGGCGTACCAGCCCTCACCGGCGGGCCCGTCGTCCAGGTGGACGAAGCGGAAGCCCGCCACCGTGTGGTCGGCGATGTCGGAGACGCCCTCGAGGACCTCGCCGGCCTCGTCCACCGCCTCGATCGCGCTGTTGTCCTGGCAGATGGCGACCACGGCTGTCCCCGTCACGCCCTCCACGCCGTCGACGGGTGACGTGACCGGGTCCGTGCTCAGCTCGGTGACCTCGACCCACTCCACGCCCGTGCCCCCGACGAAGCCGTAGGCCCGCTCGTCCACGAGGGGCAGCGTCTCGCCCGAGCGTCCGAGGTTGCGCCGCAGGTCCCCGACGCTCACCTCGTCGAGCACGGCGGGGTCCTGCCGGGCGGGACGCTCGAGGAACCCGTCACGGACGACCACGAGGCGCTCGGCACGCTCGCGCAGCTCCTGCTCGTCGTCGTCGGCGGTGTCCGTCCCCGACGTCGACCCGGCCGACGGATCGGCCGCATCGACCGGCACCGGCGCCGAGTCGACCGCCCGGTCCGCGGTCGGGGCCGCGGCGACCTCGCCGTCGCCGCCGCACGCCGTCAGCAGCAGCAACGGCGCGAGGGCGAGCAGCGCCGGGTGGCGTGGCAGCACAGGCGTCCCCTCGTCCGCTGGGTGTCCGGCGCCGGGTGTCCGGTCGGAGCGGATCGTACCGGCCGGGTGGGAGGTCGCCCGTCGCGTGAGGGCGTTGTGGCAGCGGCTACGGCACGGGGACCTGGACCGTCACGAGCTCGCCGTCGCCGAGGTGGAGGAGCGCCCGGCCGGGCTGCACCGGCTGCCCGACGAGGCTGCGTGGCAGCCGGACGCCGACCGTGTCACCGTCGAGCGGGCTCTGGGGGCACAGCAGCGCCCCCCGGCGGGCGCGCTTGACGTCGACCTGCCAGCCGGAGAAGCCGGCCGCCACCTCGCCGAGCGTTCCGCCGAGGACGAGAGCGCCGGCCCCGTCGGCCGCGGTCCGCAGCCACGCGCGCAGCCAGTCCGCGGCCGGCATGTCCTTGACGAGCTCGCCGTCGTCGACGACGAGCGCGACCGGGCCGCCGCCCGTGAGGAGCCCCTCGAGCTCGTCCGCGGTGGGCTCGGCGTCGATGAGCACGCCCCGCACTCCCGCCGTGCCGGCGAGGTCGCGCAGGGGCGAGGCCCGGGGCGCGAGCACCACCACCTCACCGCCCTGGGCGAGCACGGAGCGCGCCATCGACAGCAGCACCCCGGACCGCCCGGACTTGGGCGGTCCCGCGACGACGAACGTCGGGACGTCGCCGAGGTCGGGTCCCAGGGCGACGAGCTCGTCGCCGCCGACACCGACCATCGCCCACAGCGGGGACGTCTCGTCCTCGTCGCGCAGGGCGCGCGCGGCGGCGAAGTCGAGGGTCGCCGGGAGGGTGTCGACGCGGAACGGCCGCTGCGTGCGCGGTGTCCCGCGGTCGCGTTCCCGCGCCGCCGCGCCGATGCGCGCGAGGGCGTCGGCCTGGGCGGCACCGGACAGGTCGTCGGTGAGGACCGCGACCTGCGCCTCGGTGCCGGACTCGGACAGGAACGCGCGGCCCGGCGCGATGTCCTCGGGCAGGGTCCGCGGGACGATGCCCGCCATCGAGTAGTCGTTGCGCTCGGCGAGGCGCAGCAGCAGCTTGTCCTCCACGAGGGTCGCCATGCGGGTGGACAGCAGCTGCCGGTCGCCGGCGACGACGAGGTGCACGCCGACGCCTGCGCCCTCGCGCAGCAGCTGCTGGACAACCTCGGTGAGGCGGCCGCCGTCAGCGTCCCCGAGCCCGCCGACGAAGCCCTCCCACCGGTCGACCAGCAGGACGACGTGCGGCAGCCGCTCCTCGGGAGCGGCGGCGCGCCGCTGCTCCCCCACGTCGGCGAACCCGCCCGCGGCGAGCAGCTCGCCGCGGCGCTGCACCTCTGCGGCCAGCTTGAGCAGCAGCCGCCGAGCCCGCTCCTCCTGCGTGCGGGTGACGACGGCCCCGCAGTGCGGAAGCCGGGTGAGCGGCAGCAGCGCCCCGTTGCCGCAGTCGAGGCCGTACAGGTGCACGTCGGCGACGGGGTGCGCGGCCGCGAGGGCGCCCGCGAGCGTGCGCAGGGTCTGCGAGCGCCCGCTGCGGGGCGAGCCCACGACGTACAGGTGCTGGAAGGTCGCGAGGTCGACACCGAGCAGCCGCCTCGCCTGCTGCGACGGCAGATCGGCGACGGCGTACGCGGCGGCCGGCGCGCCCGGCAGCACCTCGGCCGAGCCGGCCAGGCGCGCCACCTGCTCGAGGGTGACGACGCCGTGGAGCGCCTCCAGCCACGGCCGGTGGGGCGCGGGCACGGCCACCCGCGCCGCGGCGGCGCGGACGGCGGCGACGAGCACGGACAGGTCGGTGGTCTCCACGTCGCCGCCGCCGCCCGGCGCCGCGGGCCGACGCGGCTCGGGGTGGCCGAGCCGCTCGGTGGGCACGCTCGTGACCCACGGCGCGCGCACCGCACCGCCGCGGGGGTCACGGCCGGGCCAGCGCCCGCCGACGCGACCGGCCTGGAAGGGCACGATGCTGCCCGCCCCGAGCCGGACGAAGGCCCGGCCCGGCGTCGACTTGGTGATGCGGGCGGCGTCGGGCGCGTCGAGGACGTCCGTCGACTCGCCCGCGTCGGTGACGCGCAGCGCGATCCGCAGGTTGGTGTTGGCCCGTATCTCCGGCGAGACGACACCGGAGGGACGCTGCGTCGCGAGCACGAGGTGGATACCGAGGCTGCGGCCGCGCTGGGCGATGTTCACGAGCCCGCTGACGAAGTCGGGCAGCTCACGGGCGAGGGAGGCGAACTCGTCGATGACGATGGCGAGGCGCGGCAGGGGCGCGAGCCCGTCACGGCGGGCGAGGTCGGCGTGGTCCTCGATGTCCTTGGCACCCGCGGCCGCGAGCACGTGCTCCCGGCGGCGCAGCTCCGCACCCAGCGAGGCGAGGGCCCGGGCGACGAGGTGCGTGTCGAGGTCGGTGACCATGCCGACGGTGTGCGGCAGGTCGACGCAGTCCTTGAAGGCGGCCCCGCCCTTGTAGTCGACGAGGACGAACGTCATCGCGTCCGGGCGGTTGGCGACGGCGAGGGAGGCGACGAGGGTCTGCAGCAGCTCGGACTTGCCGGAGCCGGTGGTGCCGGCGACCAGGGCGTGGGGTCCGTCGCGGCGCAGGTCGAGCGCGAACGGCCCGTCCAGCGACACCCCGAGGACGGCCTCCGTGGTGGCGCCGCCGAGCAACCAGCGGGCGGCGACCGCCTCGCCGGCGGGCTGCGGCAGCCCGAGGACGTCCAGCAGCCGGGCCGCCGGCGGCAGCGCCGCGTCGTCGTCGTCGCCCACGTCGCGCAGCGGCGCGAGCGCGCGGGCCACGCGCGCCGGCCACGTGGTCGGCACGAGGTCCGGGCGGGCGTCCGTGACGTCGTCGCTGCGCTGCTGGGCGAGGTGCACGACGGTCGCGCCGTCGGGGCCGGGGTGCAGGGCGACGACGGCGGTGCACTCCTCGGGCAGGAACCGCCGGTCCGCGTCGAGGCAGAGGAAGCGGACGCCGACCTCGGGTCCGTCGCGCAGGAGCTGGACGACCCCGGGCAGGGACCGCAGCCGCCGGGCGCCGTCCAGCACGACGACGACGTCGGGCGGCTCGCTCATCCCCTGGCGGCCGCGGCTGGCCGCCCGCCGGGCGGCGACGAGGGCCGTCAGCTCGGCGACCCTGCGGGCGCACGTCTCCGTGTCGGTGCCGAGGAGGCTGAGCGCGTCCTGCCCGAGCGACGGGCGGGCGTGCGGCAGCCACCGCACCCAGTCCCACGACGGCGCGCCGGCGGGGTCGGTGAGCACGACGAGGCAGACGTCGGAGGGCGACTGCAGCACCGCGAGCTGGCCGACGCACCAGCCGGCGAGGAGACGCACCTGGGCGCCGTCCCCGGCGACGCCGACGACACCGCGCTCGCCGAGCGGGACGGTGACCGGCACGTCCGGTGCCGTCTCCGCCACCTTGCGCCGGTGCTCGTGCTGCTCGGGGTCCTCCACGACGACGTCGCTCGGCAGGTCGGCGGTGCCGATGCGCAGCAGCAGGTGGTCGGGATCGCCCCGGCGCCGCTCCCACAGCCGCGAGCGCGGCCCGACGGCGGTGAGCAGCAGCGTGGCGGGGTCGGGTGCCTCGTGCCGCCGGGCGTCGCGCTCGAGCACGAGCGCCTCGCGCGCGTCGGCCTCGACCTCGCCGCGGCGGCGCTCGTAGGCCTTGAGCTCGGTGCGGTAGCGGGCGCGGCCGGTGCGGCGCTCGTAGAAGAAGTTGGCGACGAGCATGACGGGGGTCATGACACCGAAGACGAGGAAGAAGAGCCGGTCGAAGGCGAAGGCCATGACGCACGCCAGGACCAGCGGCACGAGCGCCGCCACGACCGGCAGCGGCCGCCGGTGCGGCGCGGTGGGGCGCCGGGGCAGGCGGTACACGGTCTGCCGCTCCGGCGGCAGCAGGCGGGGCGGGCGGTTGTAGTCCAGACCGGCGCCGTCGTCGCTCGGGTGCAGGGCGGCGTCGGGCTCGTCGACCGCGCACAGCTGCACGAGCGAGTCCCCGACCCGCAGGACGCCACCGCGCGACCAGGTGCGCGGTGTCGTGACGGGCTCGCCCTCGAGGACGACGGCCCCGGTCCCGTCCCCGGGCGCGACGGTCACCTCGCCGGTGACGGCGACGTCGAGGGTCGCGAGGACTGCGTCCGGGGCGCCGGGCAGCCGCAGGAGGACCGCCGGACCGCCGCCCACGTCGGCGGTTCCGGCCGTGAGCCGGCGGACGACCCCCGCGCCCGGCCCGCCCACCACCCGGAGCTCGACGAGCCCGAGCGGCTCGCCGGCGTCGCTGTCGACGGGGCTGCCGAGCCCGACCAGGGCGCCGTCGACGACGGCAGAGCTCCCGACCGGCTCCTGGCCGTCGAGCGGACGGCCCCGAACCCACAGGGTCGGCGCCGCGCCCGGCTCCGTCCCGGCGAGCGCGGCCGCCACCGCCGCGACCGTCACGTCCGGGTCGGTGTCGAGCACGACGTCCCGGACGGTCCCACCGCCCGGGTCGACGACGCTCACCTGCGCACGCACGCCCGGCATCCTCCCCTGTCGTGGGGACGGGGCAGGTCCGGCGTCCTGGTGTGACCGGTCCGGGCGCGTCAGCCAGGACGCGTCAGCTCGCCGGGTACGGGTTCTCCTTGAGCAGCCGGGCGGCGTGCGCGAGACCCGCGGCGAGGGTCTTCGTGGTGCCCTGGGTCGTCTCGGGCTTCTCGTCGAGGTCGTTGTAGTCGGTGCCCTGCATGGCCTCGCCGACCCAGTACGTGACCGCCTGCGGCGGCAGCGAGAAGCCGACGTCGTTGAGCGACTGGAACACCTCGGCGCTCACGTGGTGCGCCCCGTCCTCGTTGCCGACGACCGCGACGCCCGCGACCTTGTCGAAGAGGATGGGCCGGCCGTCGTCCTTCGTCTCCGCCACCTCCGCGTCGAGGCGCTCCAGGACGACCTTGGCGACGGACGCCGGCTGCCCCATCCAGATCGGGGTCGCGAGCACGAGGATGTCGGAGGCGAGGACCTTCTCGCGGATCGCGGGCCAGGCGTCGCCGTCGCCCATGTCCTTCTCGACGCCGAACCTGACGTCGTGGTCGACGACGCGGACGACCTCGCCGGTCACGCCGTGTCCCTCGAGGGCCGTGAGCACCTCACGGCCGAGGGTCTCCGAGCTGGACGACGCGGGCGAGGGCTTGAGCGAGCAGACGAGCACGAGGGCCTTGAGATCGGTCATACGGTTGCCGTACCCGGTCCCGGCCCGAGATCACTCGCGCGAGTGAGGACGGTCACGCCGCAGACCGCAACGCGCGGCCGTCACGACAGCTCCCGCGGAGCGGAGTGCCGGCCGAGAAGGCGTATGCCCCCATTGGGGGCACACGCCCGCAGCCACCAGGTGCCGCGCGGCCTCCGGCCGGCTCCGCCACTCGCGCGGGTGCCCTCGACGTCGGGCGCGGCTCTGCCCGCGCGCGACGGTCGTCGGCCAGCGGATTGGGGAGCGCTGCGGTGTACCGTCGTGCTGGCGGCTGTGTCCGCGCAGGCCTCGTAGCTCAGGGGATAGAGCAACGGTTTCCTAAACCGTGTGTCGGAGGTTCGAATCCTCTCGGGGCCACCTCGTCGTGGTCACCCTCGTGGTCGGGCCACCTCACGGATGTCGGCGGCCGGCGCTGTCGGTCCCCGGTCCTAGCGTCCGGGTCATGACGACACAGCGCACCGGTGACCTGCCCCGCGAGCGCGCCGACCTGCTGGAGAGCCTCGCGACGCAGCGCTACCTGTTCCGCCTCACCCTCGACGGGCTGGACGACGCTCAGGTCCGGAGCCGGCCGACCCGCAGCGAGCTGAGCCTCGGCGGCCTCGTCACGCACGTCACGCTCATGGAGCGGCAGTGGGCGGGCTTCGTCGTGGACGGCCCGTCCGCGATGGCCGAGGACGAGGCCGGCCAGGCGGCCTTCGACGCCAGCTTCACCCTGCCCGGAGGCACGAGCCTCGCCGAGGCGCTCGAGGCCTGGGACGCCGCCGCGGCGGCCACCGACGAGCTCGTGCGCACGGTCGACCTCGACGCCACGCAGCCGCTGCCGGACGCGCCGTGGTTCCCGCCGGGCGCCGTGCGCAGCGCCCGCCGGGCCTTCGTGCACCTCACCGCGGAGATCGCCCAGCACGCGGGGCACGCCGACATGCTCCGCGAGCACATCGACGGGGCCAAGACGATGGGCTGAGCCTCAGAGCAGCTCCACCCGGTCCGCCTGCGGACCACGGTCGCTCTGCCGGACGTCGTAGCGCACCCGGTCGCCCTCGTACAGGCCGTCGGTGCCGCGCACCGTCGACACGTGCACGAAGAGGTCGTCGCCGCCGGAGTCGGGCTGGATGAAGCCGAAGCCGCGCTCGGCGTCGAAGCGCACGACCACGCCCTCGCCGCCCCGGGTCCCAGCGCCGCCCCGCGAGGGGGCGCCGCCGCGCGGCGCCCCGGCACCGCGACCACCCGGCCCACCGCGGCCGGGGCCGGCGCCCCGACCGCCCCGGTCGCGACCGCCCGGCGCACGGCGGCCGGAGCCCCCGACCACACGCACGTCGCGGGCCTGCGGGCCGCGGTCGCCCTGCACGACCTCGTAGGCGACGCGGTCACCCTCGGCGAGGCCGTCGAGCCCGGGCGCGAGCGCCCGCACGTGCACGAACACGTCCTCGCCGCCGGCGTCGGGGGTGAGGAAGCCGAAGCCCTTCTCGTCGTCGAACCAGGAGACCGTGCCGTCGGCGCCGTCGGCGCCCCCGGTCGCGACCCCGCCGCCCGACGCGGACGCCGCCAGCGGCAGCACGTGCTCCGCCTGCGGGCCCTTCTCACCCTCGCCGAGGAGGAACGCGACGCGCTGGCCCTCGACGAGCACGCCGCCGGTCAGGACCGCGGAGCCGTGCACGAACACCTCGGCGCCACCGTCGTCGGGCGTCAGGAAGCCGTAGCCCTTCGTCGGCTCGAACCACGCCACCGTGCCGAGAACGCCGAGCTCGGCGCCGGCCGCGACGTCCCCGGTGACGCGGACCCGGCGCGCCTGCGGCCCGCGCGGGCCGTCCCCGACCTCGAAGTCGACGGCCTGGCCCTCCCGCAGCACGCGCGGACCGTCTCCGCCGAGCACCTCGGAGGCGTGGACGAAGATGTCCTCGGAGCCGTCCTCGGGCGCGAGGAAGCCGAATCCCCGCTCGGGGTCGAACCAGCGGACGGTGGCAGAGGGCACGTGGAGCTCCTTGGTGCGGTGACGGGACGACCTCCTAGTGTCACCGACGATGCGGCGTGCCACGACCACCCGCGCGCCCCGCCCGACCCGGTGGCGCCGGGCACGCCGCCACCCGGGTCCGCACCCAGGTTCCCCGAAGGTGATGCGGGGAGGGTGTGCGGCATGGACGACGACGTCTGCCTCGAGTGCGGCACCTCCACTGACGAGCTGATCGCGACCCTGGACCTGCCGGGGTCGCGCATCCTCGAGCGGCGGTGGCAGGAGTGCCGCCGCTGCGGCTGGGAGTCGCTGGTCTGCGACTGCGTGCGCGCCTGAGTCGTCGGCGCGCCGCGCACCGTCAGGAGGCGTCCGCCCGGCCGGCCTCGGCGAGGACCTGGTCCTGCGCCTCCCGCCAGGGCTGCGTGACCTGCCAGGCCCCGCACCGGCAGGCGCGGTAGACGAGCCACCCGCTGCTCGTGACGTGCGTCGACCGGTCGGACCACTCGTGCTCGTGCATCATGTCGTCAGCCTGGTGTAATGGTCGTGTGCAACTCAACCCTTACACGAGGGCGGTCCTCGCACTCGCCGCCGACCTTGCGAGCGCCCCCGCGCGCAGCCCGGCCGACCTCGCCGCCCGCTGCGCCGCGGCCGGGGTGCGCCTGGAGCAGCCGGCCACCGCCGAGGACGTCACCGGGGTCCAGGCGTTCCTCGCCGACTGGCTCGCCGTCGTGGACGCCGACGAGCCGGCCCGGCGCGCGACCCTGCTCAACGGGCTGCTCGCCCGCAGCACGGACCACCCGCGGCTCACCGACCACTCCGGCGACGGCTGGCACCTGCACTTCCGGCCCGACCGGCTCGGCGTCGCCGCGCAGGTCGCCGCGCTCGTGAGCGCCGCCACGGCCGTGCACCTGACGGGCCGCGGCATGCACCGGCTCGGCCGCTGCGACGCGCCGGGCTGCGACCACGTGGTCGTCGACACCACCCGCAACGGACGGCAGCGCTACTGCGGCACGACCTGCGCCAACCGCGACGCCGTCCGGCGTCACCGGCTAAGGCAGCGCGCCGCCGCCACGTGACCGCACCGCGCCGGGCGGACCGCTACCGGACCGGCCCGTGCGCTGCCTCCGGGGTCCTGGCGCCCCGTCGTCAGCGACGGGCCAGCACCGCCCCGATCGCCGCGTCGAGCACGTCCATGCCCTCGTGGAGCTCGGCCTCCGTGGTGGTGAGCGGCGGCGCGATGCGGAACACCCCGCCCATGCCCGGCAGCTGCACGATGTTGACGTGCAGGCCCCGTTCGAGGCACTCGGCGGTGACGGCACGTCCGAGCCCGTCGGCGGGCGCCTTCGTCTCCTTGTCGAGCACGAGCTCCAGGCCCTGCAGCAGGCCGCGGCCGCGCACGTCCCCGACGACGTCGTAGCGCTCCTGCAGGTCCCGCAACCGGTCGCCGAGCTGCACGCCCAGCGCGGCGGCCCGTGCGACGAGCCCGTCCCGCTCGACGACGTCGAGGACCGTGAGCGCGACGCTCGCCGCGAGCGGGTCGTTGACGTGCGTGGTGAAGAAGAGGAACCCGCGCTCGTGGCTCGCCTGCTCGACCTCGGCGCTCGTCACGACCGCGGCCACGGGCAGCCCGGCCCCGAGCGTCTTCGACAGCGTCAGCAGGTCGGGGACGACCCCGTCGCGCTCGAAGGCGTACATGTGACCCGTGCGCCCGACGCCGGTCTGCGCCTCGTCGAGCACGAGCAGCATGCCGCGCTCGACGCACATCTCCTTCAGTCGCGCGAGGTAGCCCGGCGGCAGCTCGACGATGCCGCCCGAGGACAGGATCGGCTCCACGACGGCGCACGCGAGCGCACCGGTCGACTGCTGGTCGACCGCCGCGAAGCCGTACTCGAGCTCGGTCTCCCAGTCGTGCGAGCCGTCGGGGTGCCGGAACGGCGAGCGGTACGCGTTCGGCGTCGGCAGCGTGAGGCTGCCCGGCATGGTCGGGCCGTGCCCGCGCCGGCCGGCGGCGTAGGTGGCGGCGGACGCGCCCGAGGTCATGCCGTGCCACGACCGGTCGAACGAGACCACCTCCCAGCCGCCGGTCGCGAGCTTGGCCATGCGGATGGCGGCCTCGTTCGACTCCGCACCCGTCGTCAGCAGCAGCACCTTCTCCAGCGGGGCCGGCAGCGTGCCGGCGAGGCGGCGGGCGAGGTCGACGACGGGCCGGCTCAGCATGCCGCTGTACAGGTGGTCGAGCGTCGCTACGGACTGCTGCACCGTCCGCACGACGTCCGGGTGCGCGTGCCCGAGCACCGCGCTCATCTGCCCGGACGTGAAGTCGAGGATCGCGCGGCCGTCGCTGTCGTACACGTGGCTGCCGGCGCCCCGCTCGATGACCCGTGGCGTGAAGGCCGTGCCGTAGCGCACGAGGTGCGCCTGCGCGTCGGCCCAGAACCGCGACTCGTGCCCGTCCGTCATGGCCGCGAGGATGGCAGGGCCCGCACCCGCCGCACCACGACCCGAGGAGCACCGCCCTGAGCACCGACCCCGCCCGGCCCGCCACCCCGTCGTGGGTGGACCACGTCATGTGGTGGCAGGTGTACCCGCTCGGCTTCACCGGCGCACCGGCCGAGGCCGACCCGGACGGCACGGCGGACGCCGACGTCGTGCACCGCCTGCCGCGCGTCGCCGCCTGGCTGGACCACGCCGTGTCGCTCGGGCTCAACGGGCTCGCGCTCGGACCGGTGTTCGCCTCGCAGAGCCACGGCTACGACACCGTCGACCACCTCCGCGTCGACCCGCGCCTCGGCGACGACGCCGACCTCGACGCCCTCGTCGCCGCCGCGCACGACCGGGGCCTGCGCGTGCTCCTCGACGGCGTCTTCAACCACGTGGGTCGCGGGCACCCGGCCTTCAGGGCGCTGGAGACAGACGGTCCGGACGCCGCGACCGCCGGCATGTTCCGCGTCGACTGGACGGGGTGGCAGCCCGGCGACCCGGTGCGCGCGGAGGTGTTCGAGGGCCACGAGCGCCTCGTCGCGCTCGACCACGGCTCCCCCGCCGTCGTCGACCTCGTCGTGAGCGTCATGCGGCACTGGCTCGACCGCGGCGTCGACGGCTGGCGCCTCGACGCCGCCTACGCCGTGCCGCCGCACTTCTGGGCCGAGGTGCTGCCGCAGGTGCGAGCGACGCACCCCGACGCGTGGTTCGTCGGCGAGGTCATCCACGGCGACGGTGCCGACGTCGTCCGCCGCTCCACCATGGACTCCCTCACCGCGTACGAGCTGTGGCAGGGCTCGTGGCACGGCATCGTCGACCGCAACTTCTTCGAGCTCGCGCACGCGCTCGGCCGGCACCGCGACCTGCTCGACACCTACCTGCCCGCGACGTTCGTCGGCAACCACGACGTCACGCGGATCGCCTCGGCGGTCGGGGTCGACCTCGTGCCGCATGCCCTCGCCGTCCTGTTCACCGTCGCCGGCGTTCCGACGGTCTACGCCGGCGACGAGTACGGCTGGACCGGCGTCAAGGAGGAGCGCCTCGGCGGCGACGACGCGGTGCGACCGGAGTTCCCGCCGCAGCCCCCGGACCCGGACACCCTGCCGCAGGAGCAGCGGGCGGTCCTGCAGACGCACCACGACCTCATCGGTCTGCGTCGGCGCCATCCGTGGCTGGTCCGGGGGCGCACGGACGTCGTCGAGCTCACCAACACCGCGCTCGTGCTCCGCACCGCGACCGCCGACGCCGCCGTCGTGGTCGCGCTCAACCTGGCCGACGACCCGGTCGTCCTGCCCGCCGCGGACGCCCGCCACCTCGACTGCGGGTCGGGCTCGCTCGACGGCTCCGAGGTCCGGCTCCCGCCACGCGGCTGGGCGGTGCTGACCTCGTGACCGCGACCCCGGACCCGTGCGAGCCCGTCGAGGTGACCGCCGCCGACGGGGCCTCCTTCCGCGTGTACCCGCATGGGGGGCACGTCGCCGGATGGGTACCGGCCGGGGGGACGGACCGGCTGTGGTGCAGCCGCGACACGGGGTGCGGGCCGGGCACCGCCATCCGCGGCGGCGTCCCGATCATCTGGCCGCAGTTCTCCGACCGGGGGGACGGGCCGCGTCACGGCGTCGCGCGCGACCGGGCATGGGACCTCCTCGAGGTCGGCCGGACCGCCGACGGCGCCGCGCACGCCCGGCTGCGCCTGGTGTGCGGGGCCGGCGACACCCCGCTCGGCCACGCGTTCACGCTCGAGCTCGACGGCGAGGCGGAGGGCTCGTCCCTCGTGCTGACGCTGGTCGCGCGCAACGACGGGGACACCCCCCTCACCACGACGGCCGCCTTCCACACCTACCTGCGGGTGTCATCGACAGCCACGACCGCCGTCGTCGGCCTGGACGGGATGCTCGCCCGACCCAACGGCGGCGGGGCGCCGTGGCACGTGACGGGCCCGCTCGACGTCGTCGGCCCGATCGACGTCGCGGTCGAGGGGGTGCCCGCGGGCGACGACGGGGTCGTGGTCGTCGACGACGGCTCGGGCGACGCCGTCTCGCTCACCGCCGACGGCGTGGACTCCCGGGTCGTGTGGAACCCCGGTCCGGGCAAGGCGCCAGCCGACGTGCACCCCGGCGGTGAGGGCGAGTTCGTGTGCGTCGAGCCCGCCCTGCTCGAGCCGCGCACGCTCGCGCCGGGTGGCGTGTGGCGGGCCCGGCAGGTCCTGGTGGCCGGCCGATCCGCCTCCTACCGCTGAGGCGGCCTCAGCCGTCCACGATCCCGCCGTGGCTGCGCCGCCGTCGCAGCCGGACCACGACGAACCACACGACGAGGGCCACGAGGGCGGCGACGACCACCCACTGCAGCACCTCGGCGTACGGCGAGACCGCCGACCAGTTCTCCCCGAGCAGGTACCCGGCGACGACGAAGACGCCGTTCCAGATGCCGCTGCCCGCGAGCGTCAGCAGCGTGAACGGCACGACCGGCATGGCCTCCGCGCCGGCCGGGACGCTGATCGCGCTCCGGACCACCGGCAGCATGCGGCCGAAGAAGACCGCGGAGCGCCCGTGCCGCTGGAACCACTCCTCCGCCCTGTCGATGTCGCGGGCGTCGACCAGCGGGATGCGCGCGGCCACCGCCCGGACCCGGCGCGCGCCGAACCAGCGGCCGAGCCCGTACAGCAGCAGGGCGCCGGCGACCGACCCCGCTGTCGTCCACAGGATCGCGCCGAGGACCGTGAACGTGCCCTGGCTCGCGGTGAAGCCGGCCAGCGGCAGGACCACCTCGCTCGGGATGGGCGGGAAGACGTTCTCCAGCGCGACGACGAGGGCGGCGCCGGGGCCCCCGAGGGCCTCCATGACGCGGACCGCCCAGGCGGCGACACCCGTCAGGTCCTGGCTCACGCGCGGGCCGCCTGCGTGCGCGGGGTCAGGACAGCCTCAGCACGCCGTAGCCGAAGCCGTCGACGGCGAGCCGCGCGCCGTCGACGGAGACGCCCTGGCCCCACAGCAGCCCGGCCCCGGCCGCCTCGGCCACCTCCGCCGAGCCGGCCTCGCGCCGCGGGTTGACGACGACGAGGTGGCTGTCGCCGCGCACCCACGCGAAGGGGTAGCCGTCGGCGACCACGCGCGTGCTGGCGTGGCCCTGCAGTGCGGGCGTGGCCCGGCGCAGCGCGAGCAGCTCCCGGACCAGCGTGAGCGTCGAGCCCGGCACGCCGTCCTGCGCGGCGACCGTCGGGCGGTCGGGGTCCGGGTCGACCGGCAGGTACAGCGCGGAGGCGTCGGCGGTGGAGAAGCCCGCGTTGGGCCCGTCGTCCCACTGCATCGGCGTGCGGCAGCCCGCGCGGTTGTACGCCGGGTTGCAGATCGCGCCCTCCACGTCCGGCATGTCCGGCAGGTACCGCATGCCGATCTCGTCGCCGTAGTACAGGCACGGCACGGTGCCCCACGTGAAGAGGAACGTGAAGGCCGCACCCAGCTGCTCGGGCCCGCGAGGGCCGCAGCGCAGCCGGTCGTAGTCGTGGTCGGCGCTCGCGAGCAGGACCATGCGGTCCGGGTCGGCCTCCCGGGCCTCTCGCCAGGCCTGCAGCCACGTGGCGGTGCTCCCCCGCCCCTCGGCGTCGAAGTACGGCTCGCGCGGCTCGTGCCACGGCAGACGGCCCGCGTAGTGGTTGTCGAAGAGGCTCGCGTGCGCCTCGAATATGACGAGGGAGAAGTCGCCGTCGAAGGCGAGCGGCTCCCCCGTCCGCGGCTCGCTGCCCTCGGGGATGAGGACGGCGTCCGGGTGGGCCTCGTCGAGCCACGCGCGGATCTCGCGCCAGATCTCCGTCGATGCGGCCTGGGAGCGCTCCGTGTCGTAGTCCTTGACGAGCGAGAAGGCCATGTCCACGCGGAAGCCGGCGACGCCGCGCGACAGCCAGAAGTCCATGATGTCGCGCAGGGCCCGGCGGTTGCGCAGCGGGCCGGGGGCGTCGACCGGGTCGCGCCACGGCTCGTCCGCGGAGTGCAGCCACCCGAAGTTGAGCGCGGGCTGGGCGTCGTAGAAGTTCTTGAGGTACCAGCCCTTCCGGGGCCCGGGTGAGGGCACCCACGCGGGGATGCCGGGCGTGTCCTGCTCCCAGCCGCGCGGCGGCGCCTCGTCGCGCCAGACGTAGCGGTCGCCCTCGGGCGAGGGACCGTCGGCGTGCAGCTCGGCCTGGAACCACTCGTGCTCGGTCGACGTGTGGCCGACCACGAGGTCGAGGATCACGCGGATGCCGCGCTCGCGGGCCTTCTCGACCAGCTCGACCATGTCGTCGTTCGTGCCGTACCGGGGCGCGATGCGAAGGTAGTCGGCGACGTCGTAGCCGGCGTCGACGAACGGCGAGGCGAAGCACGGGTTGAACCAGATCGCGTCGACGCCGAGCGAGGCGATGTGGTCGAGCCGGTCGATGACGCCACGGAGGTCGCCCACGCCGTCGCCGTCGGAGTCGGCGAAGGACTGCGGGTAGACCTCGTACAGGACGGCGTCCCTCAGCCACTCGGCTGCCATTCGATCTCCTCCGGACTCGTCCCCCGGCCGGGCGGGTCCGGCCCCGGCGAGGCTACTGGCGCCCGGCCGGCCGGGCTCTCCGGCGGGGACGGCCGAGGCCCATCCGCCCGCCGACGCGGTGACCACGCGGGCTCGGGACGACGAAACCGGACGAGCCGGGCACGCGCGCTCGGCATCCCGGTGAGGCCGGTCCTTCAGCGCTCAAGAACCCTTCCCGTGAGCCGATTCGGAGCCTCGACCGGTGCCCCCGCACCGGTCGACGTGGCCGCAGCGGCGGGTGCGGTGAGGAGGCGGCAGATGGCGGACACGACGCCCGTGCGTCGTCGCCTCGTGCTGCTCGCCGACCGATGGCCGGGTGAACGCCTGTGAGCGAACTCAGTCCCCCACGCCTTGGCCGCCGTCTCGGGCTAGCGACGGTGCTACTCATGTGGGCGACAGTCGCGGTCGGCGCCTCCCTCGGTGCCGTCGCCACGGGCTTCTCCATCGAGGAGAGCCCTCCGGCGCTGGTCACGGCCGTCCTCGCCGCCTTCTTCGGGGCCGCGGCGCTCCGCCTCGCGGTGTCGTCCCTGCGTCGTCCCGCGCGCCGCGCCGGTCTTGTCGCGCTCCTCAGCGGCCTCTGCCTCTGGGCGGCGGGCAGCTCCCTCATCCACCAGGACGGTTCGCTAGGTGCACAGAGCTTCCCGGGCCCGGCCGAGCTTCTGTACTTCCCGAGCTATCTGGGCATGGCAGCGTTCGTACTGCTCGATCGCCGACAGCAGACACGACCCGACGCCGTCCTGTGGCTCGAGACGGTGCTCGTGTGCTCAGCTGTGGCGTCGATCGCCGGCGCCCTCATCGCCAGCCCGCTCGGTGACGTCTTCGGGCACGAGGGTCTCGCGCTGGTCCTGGCGCTCGTGTACCCGCTGCTGGACGTGTCGCTGATCCTCCTCGTTCTCGGACAGGCCGTACAGGGCTCCCGGACGTGGACGCCCGACACGTGGTTGCTCCTCGGCGGCTTCCTCCTCCTCACAGCGTCGGACGTCGCCTTCCTCGTCGGGAGCGCGCAGCAGGCGTACTTCTCGAACCTGTTGGTCGACGTCTCCTACGGCACGGCGTTCGCCCTCGTGGTCACGGGAGCCACGTGTCGCCGTGCCGTCGCTCCACTCGCGACGACGACGCGGCGCCGCGTGAGGACGGGTCTCGTCGTGGTCGCGGCCGCGGTCGCCACCACCACGCTCGTCCTGCGACCCGCTGACTCGGGTTCATGGTGGGCCACCGTCCCGGCTGTCATCACCCTCGTCGCCGCCGGCGTCCGGCTCACCGCAGCGCTACGGCAGGCACAAGGCGCCGCGGAGGCGTTCCGGCTCTCGCGTACCGACGAGCTGACCGGCCTGGCCAATCGCCGCGCAGTGCTGCGACGGCTCGACGCCACGCTCTCTGCGGACGAGCCCGTCGCCCTGCTCCTCATCGACCTCGACGGCTTCAAGGAGGTCAACGACAGCCTGGGGCACGCCGCCGGCGACGACCTCTTGCGGCTTGTGGCGGAACGCCTCACGGCCGCGGTACCGCGAGCCCTGGTTGCGCGTCTGGGCGGGGACGAATTCGCCGTGGTGGTGCGCGACGACGACCCGGTCGACCTGCTCCGACAGGCACGTCGCATTCGAGCATCGCTGGCCGAGCCGATCACCGTCGAGGACATCGAGATGTCCGTGTCTGCGTCCGTGGGAGTAGCGGTCCGGGGCTCTGCCATGGAGTCGGCCGTGGCCCTCCTGCGCAAGGCCGATGTGGCGATGTACCGGGCCAAGAACAGCCGCCTCGGCGAGACGCTCTACGACAGCACCTTTGACCACTACTCCCGTGCCCGGTTGGCACTCATGGAGGAGCTGCGGACCGGTATCGCACGCGGTGAGCTACGGCTCTGGTATCAGCCGCAGGTCGACGCCCGCACCGGTGAGGTCGTCGCCGTTGAGGGCCTCGTGAGGTGGGAGCACCCGCAGCACGGTCTACTGGCTCCGATCGCCTTCCTGCCTCAGGCCCGGCAAGCCGGTCTCATGCCTGCCCTCAGCGAAGCCGTGGTCAGAGCCGCGGTCCAGGACGCTGTGACGTGGCAGGAGGCCGGACACCGCTTCTCCGTCGGCTTCAACTGCGCCCCGCCCGAGCTGCTGGGAGGGCGCGTGCTGCCGTTCCTCTTCGCGCAGCTGGATCGAGCCGGTCTGCCGCGTGAGCGCATGACCCTCGAGGTGACGGAGGAGTCCTTCGTCTCCGAGCCCGAACGCGCGCGCCTGCAGCTCGTCGCGCTGAAGGAGAAGGGCGTGCGCGCGGCCATCGACGACTACGGCAGTGGATTCTCGTCCCTCGCCTACCTTCGTGACCTACCGGTCCACGAGCTGAAGATCGACCGCTCCTTCGTGGCTGCGGCGACGTCGGACTACGCGAGCCGTGTGATCATCGAGTCGACGACGGCACTCGCGCACGCGATGGGTCTGCAGGTCGTGGCCGAGGGCGTCGAGGACGCGGCAACCGCTGCCCTCCTGCGCACCGCCGGCGTCGACGTGCTGCAAGGGTTCCACGTCGCGGCGCCCATGCCCCCGGAACAGCTCGACAGATGGCTGGCGGGTCGGCGCGCCCTCGACCTGCGTCCCTCTGTCGGCTGAGGACGCAGCGCTCAGGCCATGCCGACTGCCTCGAGACCCGCGGCCGCGACGTCCCAGCGGGACTCGCGCACGTCGAGCGTGACGGGGAGAGCCGGCACACGGAAGTGCTCGAGCGAGGGCACGTGGACCCCGCTCAGGCCGAGTCCCTTGCCGATGAGCGCGTACGCCTCCGGGAAGTCTCGACGCTGACGTTCGACCATCTCCGTCATGGATGCGTAGACCGGGGTCGTCGCGGGGGAACCGTCGAAGGGCTGCGGTGAGGCGCCGGGGAAGGCTGTGTAGATGATGCCGACGGCCGCCAGACGGGCGCGCGCCCCCTCGTCCAGCAGCGCGACCGTGTGACTGACGCCGTTCGCCTTTGCGATCTGGAACATGCCGTGGCAGAGCGCGGCGGTCCAGAGCGCGCCCTCCCCCTCTGAACGGGGTCGGACGCAGAGGGTCGCGACGTCGTAGGTCGACTCCAGGCGGACGCCCGCCAGGTCGGCGCACTCGTCCGCGTCCAGCCCCCAGGGAGCCTCGGCGAGGTAGTCGAGAGTCTTGTGACGACGGGAGCCAGGCGTGACCAGCCGCGATGCGGCGACCGCGGTGCCGTCAGAGGCGAGGACGGCGAGGAAGACCGACGTGTCTTCGTGCGCGGCGAGCGAGCCCCGGAGGTGTTCCCTCGACTCCCCGAAGCGCTGCTCGAAGACGTCACCCTCGCACTCGAGGGCCGCCTCCAACTCCGCTCCGGAGGGCGCGAAGACGAGTCGCATCGGCTGGTCGGTCGAGGCCAGGTCCAGCTCTGGGCGCGGGCGCTGCAGCATGTGCTCTCCGTTCACGGTTGCACGAAGAGGGAACCCTCTCGGTGACGCCAAGAACATATGCTTCGGCCACGCAGAGTCGACTGCAGGCAGCGGTGAGTTACTCCGACCGTGGAGCGCGCGCAGCCCGGGCGTAGCCGAAAAGGCACGCAGAGTCACTGCGCCGGTACGCCATACGGGTGGGGTGTCGCCTCACCCGCGCGGCCGCAGCCGCACGTTCGGCAGCTCCGGCGCCCGCAGCCACGACTCCGGCTCCCAGCCGGGCACGGTCCCGAACCGCTCCTCGCGCTCCTGCCACGCCGCACGGGCGGCCGCGACCTCCTCGTGCGTGCGCCCGACGAAGTTCCACCACATGACGAGCTGCTCGCCGAACGGCGCCCCGCCGAGCAGGAGCAAGGTCGAGGCCTCGCCGACCTCGACCACGACGTCGTCGCGGTCGTCCCCGAGGTCGACGAGGTCGCCGGCGTCGGGCCGCTCCCCCTCGACCTCGCACGCCCCCGCCACCAGCAGCAGCCCGTGCTCGAAGGCCGGCTCCAGCGGCAGGCGCAGCCGCACGGGACCTGACGTACGCACCTCTGCACCGACGAGCGGGGTGTACGCGGCGGCAGGCGACGTGAGGCCGTCGTGCGTGCCGACGAGGACGGTCGTGCGCACGTCGACGCCGTCGACCTGCCGCTCGGCCACCGGCAGGTCGGCGTGGTGCTCGAAGTGCGGTGCCTGGTGGCGGTGCTCCTCCGGCAGCGCGACCCACAGCTGGACGCCGTGCAGGGGCGTGCCGTCACCGGCCAGCGACTGCTCGCCGTGGGAGACGCCGTGCCCGCTCGTCATGAGGTTGAGCTGACCGGGACTGATGGTCTGCTCCGAGCCGACGGAGTCGTGGTGCAGCGCCTCCCCGCCGACCAGCCACGTCACGGTCTGCAGGCCCGTGTGCGGGTGGGGCGGGACCACCATGACCCGCTCCCCGCGCGCCGGGCCGTACTGGTCGACGAAGCACCACGCGCCGATGGTCGTCCGCCCCCGCGACGGCAGGGTGCGGCGCACCCGCATGGCGCGCGGCCCGCCGAGCGGCACCTCGCGTGCGGCGAGGGTCCGGGCGATCGGCCCGCGTCCGGCGGTGTCCGGCGATCCGGCCCCGGGCGCACCGGCCTGCTGCGGCACGTCGCCGAGCCGCGTCTCCGTCGGGGAGGAGTCGAGGTTGCTCACGCCTCATTGTGCGCGGCGGGCGGAGCCGGCGCCGGACGGGTCGGAGCCGCTCGACGCACGGCCCGCACGACCAGCAGCGCGACGCCGCCGAGGACGAGCGCGACGACGGCGAAGGGCAGCAGGCTCCCCACCACGACGAGCACGACGCCGGTGGAGGCGGCCAGCGCGTCCCAGCCGCCCTGCAGGCCCCGCAGGAACGGGGGTGCGACGGCCTCGACGGGCTCGACGTCCTCCGGCAGCGTGAGCCGCACGGTCACCGTGGCGAGCGCGGCACGGTCGGTGAGGGCGGCGCGCTGCGCGTCGAGGGCCTCCAGGTCCGCCTGCCGGCGCGTCAGCTCGCGCTCGAGCGCGAGCACGTCCTCGAGGTCCTCGGCCCCGGCGAGCAGCGAGCGCACCCGCTCGACACCCGCGCGCTGGGTGGCGACACGGCTCTCGAGGTCGACGATGCGGGTCTCGACCTCCTCGACGTCGCTCGTCCGGTTCACCTCCTGCCCGAGCGCCGCGGCCCGGGTCATGACGTCGCCGGTCCCCTCGACGGGCACCCGCAGGGTGAGCACCGCGCTCGGCTGCTCGCCGCCGACCGTCTCCTCCGCCTGCACGTAGCCGCCCGCCACGACGGCGGCGTCCCGCACCTGCCGCGCCGCCCGGGCGACGTCCTCGACGGCGACGTCGAGCGTCGTCGTCACGATGCGGCGGCCGCGCTCGACCGCACCCGCCGCCGCCACCGCGGTCCCCGACCCGGCCGCGGCCGCCTGCGCCGCCTCCGCGTCGGCGTCGGCCCCGGCCGCCCCGCCCTCGGCCGGGACACCGGCCCCCTCGCCCGCCGCCTCGCCCGCGTCCTCCACCGCCCCGCCGGCCGCTTCACCCTCCGCGTCCGCCTCCTGCGGCGCCTCCCGGGCGTCGGCCCAGCCGTCCTCCCCCGACGCACCGACGGCGTCGTCGGCGACGGACTCGGTCGCCCCGGAGTCGGCGCCGCACGCGGCGAGCGTGAGACCGAGCAGCAGGGCGACGAGCAGGGCGAGGACGGTGCGCGACGTGGTCATGGTGGGCTCCTCCCGCACGCCCCGGTGGCGTGCTCAGGAGTCTGACGAGCGGAGGTCACGAACCGATCCGCACCGAGGACACGATCCGGTCGCGGGACGGTCCCGATCCGGTCACGGACCGCCGGGACCGCGGCCGAGCGCGCCCGTCTCGCCCGTCCCGCCCCTCTCGTCCGTCTGGTCCACCTCGACGCGCCGGCGGCCCTCGCTCGGCCCGCCTGCCCGCGCCGCCGCGTCAGCCCGCGTACGCGGCGCGGGCGCTCGCGAGCAGGGCGAGCAGGTCGCGCTCGCGCTGCGCGGCGTCCCACGGGGCGGTGCCGTCCTCCATGCGCTGGCGCAGGTGCGCGAGCCGGACGGCCGCGACCTGGAACCGGTGCATGGCCGCACGCGCCGGTGACCCGCCGCGGGCGCGGGCCCACTCCAGCGCCTGCCGCCGCTCCGCGAGCGAGCCGACCATGCGCTCCTCCGCCGGGGCGAGGTAGCCGTAGCGGGAGTACAGGGCGAGGTTCGTGCGGATCATGCGGGCCTCGCGTCGCCTCGCGAGCAGGGCGACGACCACGAAGGTCGTGAACAGCGGCACCCACAGCACGACGAAGGTGACGAGGAAGCCGCCGGGCGCCACCACTGCGAGGCCGTTCCACAGCGCGTGGAGGCCGATGGCGGCTGCGAGGCCGACGAGCGGGTACAGCGCGCGACCCGAGCCGCGTCGGCGGCTGTACAGCACGAGGCCGATGCCGAAGGCAGCCGTGAAGAGGGGGTGGGCGAACGGCGACACGACACCGCGGACCACGAACGTCGACAGCAGGCCGCCGACGCCGCCCTCGGCGAGGGCGACGCCGAGGTAGAGGATGTTCTCGGTGAAGGCGAAGCCGACGCCCACCATGCCGGCGTAGACGACACCGTCGACGAGGCCGTCCAGTGCTCGCCGGCCGAGCCACACGACGACGAGGATGCCGAGGCCCTTCAGCGCCTCCTCGACGACCGGGGCGACGAGGACCGCACCGACCACCTCGGCGTCCCCTCCCGCGGCACCGACCGCGAGGGTCGGGGGCAGGCTGAGGAGGAGCGCCCCGGCCGTCGCGACGCTCGCGCCCCAGCCGAAGCCGAACAGCAGCAGCCCGCGCGGCTCGGGCTCGTGGCGGTCCAGCCACAGGTACACCAGCACGAGCGGGACCGCGGGCACGCACGCGAGCGCGAGCCCGGCGAGGTAACCCACCGGGCCGGTCGACAGCAGCAGGACCACCGTCACCGCGAGCCCGCACCCGAGCACGAGCAGCGCCCCCACGACCGTCAGGACGACCTGACCGACCCGCGTCCCGGTGACCGGCGGGAGGGCCGGAGGGGGCGCCTGCGGCACGGGCTGGGTCATGCTCGGAGGGTAGGCGGGCTCCGGCACGTAGGGTGACGGGCGTGAGCAGCGACGGCGCGAAGGCCCCCTCGACCGGTCCGGTGCCCTCCCGGGACCGCATCGTGTGGGTCGACTGCGAGATGACGGGCCTGGACCTCGAGCGCGACGCGCTCGTCGAGATCGCCGCGCTCGTCACCGACGGCGAGCTCACCGTGCTCGGGGAGGGTGTCGACGTCGTCATCCGCCCGCCGGAGGAGTCCCTCGCCCAGATGCGCGACGTCGTGCGCGAGATGCACACGACCTCGGGCCTGCTCGACGTCCTCGCGGAGGGCACGACCGTCGCCGACGCCGAGGAGCAGGTGCTCGCCTACGTCCGGCGGTACGTGCCCGACGCCCGCAAGGCGCCGCTGGCGGGCAGCAGCGTCGGCACCGACCGCGGCTTCATCGCCCGTGACATGCCCCTGCTCGAGGAGCACCTGCACTACCGGGTCGTCGACGTGTCGAGCATCAAGGAGCTCGTGCGCCGCTGGTACCCGCGGGTGCACTTCAACGCCCCGGCCAAGCACGGTGGGCACCGGGCGATGGCCGACATCCTCGAGTCGATCGCCGAGCTGCGGTTCTACCGCGAGGCGGTGTTCGTGCCGCTGCCCGGACCCGACAGCGACCAGGTGAAGGCGATGGCGCCCGCGCACGAGGTGCCCGCCGGTTCGGTGCCCGCGTGGGCGCCGGGTCTCGCCGCCGCACACGCCGCACCGACGGGTGAGGGGTCCGACCCCTCCTCGCGCACCCCTGCCTAGCCCGCGGGCCGTCCCGCGGCGGGCGGCGCGGGCACCCGTGCGGGGCGGCTACACTTCTCGGTGCAGCCGCGCGTGCGTGCACGCGCGGCCGTGGTGGGTGTAGCTCAGCTGGTAGAGCGCCGCGTTGTGGTCGCGGATGTCGCGGGTTCAAGTCCCGTCACTCACCCCGCAGGGTCTTCGTCGCTCGACCGGCGGACCGCTCGGCGAGGCGGCGCAGCTCCTCGTCGAGACGTGACTGCGTCGCGGTCGACAGGCCGGTGAACTCGACCGCCAGCTCCCGGCCGTCGGGGTGCGGGTCAGCGCGGAGCACCTGTCCGGGCAGCACCTCGGAAGAGCCCGCGAGGGCGACGCGGACCCGGACCGGTGTCCCCGGCCGCGCGACCACGTCCCGGGCCACGACGACGCGCGTCCCTCCGGCACCGAGGTCGACGTGCCGCGTCGGGAACGCCGCCCCGTCGACCTCGAGCGTGCCCTCGCTGCGGAAGAGGAACCGCTCGGTGCGGCGGCGTTCGAGCTGGTCGGCGAGGTCGCTCATCTCCTCGATGCGGCGGATGGCGTTGCCCACCGCCTCGTCGAGCTCCGCGACGACCGCGAGCTGCTCGGCCGCGACCCGGCGCAGGGCCTCCGAGGCCACGTCGATGCCGCCGATGCCACGGCCCATGCTCGAGATCGTCGCCGACACCGCGCGGGCGTTGCTCTCCACCTCCGCCAGCGTCGCCGCGATTCGCTCGGTGGACCCGGCCGTGGCCGTGGCGAGGGACTTGACCTCCTCGGCCACCACCGTGAAGCCGCGCCCGGCCTCACCGGCTCGGGCCGCCTCGATCGTCGCGTTGAGGGCGAGGAGCTTCGTCTGCCCCGCGACCCCGGCGATCGTCGAGGCGAGCGAGTCGATGGCGCGCAGGCTCGTGGTGAGCACACCGACGACCTCGTCGGCCTCCGCCGCCTGCGCCACGACGCCGCGCGTCACGGCGTCCGCCTCGTGCACGCGCTCACCGATGGTCGCCGCCGCGGCGCGCACGGCGGCCACCTGGTCCACCACGTCCCTCAGCTCGCGGACGATGTCGCCGGACGTCGTGCTCACGATGTCCTGCGCCCGCTCGCGTGACTGCTTCTCCGCCGTCCGCGCGTGCAGGAACGTCGCGTGCGTCTGCTCCTCGCGCGCCTGGCTCGCGGCCGCGAGCGCGCTGCGCTGCCGGTCCAGCTGCCCCCGCGCCCCGGCGACCGCGGCACCGATCTGGGCGAACTCGTCACGCCCGCCGGGGAGCGTCCGCTCGTCGAGGTCGCCGGAGGCGAGCGCGGTGACCCCGTCGAGCAGCAGGGACACGTCGTGGCGGGTGCGCCACCACACGGCTGCGGCCAGCCAGACGGCCACGAGCAGCCCGCTCATGACGAGCAGGAGCGTCTCCAGCCGCTGCTGCTCCAGCTGCGCCACCCGAGCCTGCAGCAGCGCGTCGAGGACGCCGCCGGCCTCCAGCGCCGCCGGCGCCGCCAGCTCGGCGAGCCGGGTCGTGTCGGGCGGGCCGGGGCGGTCGAGGGTCGTCGCCATGACCTGGCCGAGCCGGGCGGCCTCGTCGGCCACCGCGACCACGCCGTCGAGCGGGACGAGGGCCGCGGGGTCCGCGGTCGTGTCGCGTGCGGTCGCGACGTCGCGCCCGGCGGACTCCCCCGCACCCGACAGCGCCCCGGCGAGCACCGCCTGCCGGGCGATGACGTCGGCGGCGTCGGCGTCCTCGCTCGTCGCGGAGGCCTCCACGGCGGCAACGAGCGCCTTGGGCAGCTGCACGACGAGGGTGTCCATGACGTAGAAGGAGTCGAGGTCCGGGTCGAGGATGAGGTTCGATGTGTCGCCGACGTGCGCGACGAGGTCGGCGAGCGCACCGGCGGAACGGACCCGGCCCGCCGGCGTCCCCGCGTCGGCGGCACCGGCTGAGTCCTCGACGGCGGCGAGCTCGGCCTCCAGCCCGAGGACGGGGTTCCGGGCCGCGGCCGCGCGGAGCTCCTCGAGCGCGGGACCGCGCCCGTCCGCGACGTCGGCGAGGGCGGTCAGCGCGGGGACGAGCACCGCCACCCCGCTCCGCTCCTTCTCCGCGAATGCCGCCTGGGCACCCACAGCCTGACCGAAGGCGGTGGCGGAGACGACCGCAGGGACCAGCATGACGAGGACGAGCGCCACGAGCCGCGCGCTCGTGCGGAAGCGGTCCGCCACTGCGAGCACCGGACGCAGCACCAGGGGCGGGTGGACGGGGATGACGGACACCTGGGCCTCCTTCGGACGTGGGCGGTCGTGGCGGCGGGCGACCCCGCCACGCACCCCCTGTCGACACGGTGAGCGTCCGGCTCGACGCCAGGGGCGCGACGATCACCCGCTCGGCGGGAAGACGCCGACCGGCGCGGCGCGGCCCGTGGCGCGCCGGTCGGGGTGCGACCGGGTCAGGGGCTCGGGCCGCGTCCCGCCCGGTCACCGGTCGCTAGCCTTGTCGGTCGTGACCCAAAGCGCTCTCGTCCTCGGCGGCACGTCGTTCGTCGGCCGCCACCTCGTCCAGGCCCTGCTCGACGACGGGTGGGACGTGACGCTCTTCCACCGCGGGCGCACCGGCGTCGACCTCTTCCCGGACGTGCCCCGACTGACCGGTGACCGCGACGGGGACGTGTCCGCGCTGACCGGCACGCAGCGCTGGGACGTCGTCCACGACGTCTCCGCCTACCACCCCGACCACGTCGACCGGGTCGCGGACGCGCTGCTCGGTCCTGACGGAGCGACCGCCGACCGGGTCGGTCACTACGTGCTCGTGTCGACGGTCTCGGTGTACGCGCCGCTCGCCGAGGCCGGCGCGACGGAGGACGCCGCGCTGCTCGAGCTGCTCGAGCCCGTGCCCGACCGGGCGGACATGCGCCTGTACGGCGAGCTGAAGGTGCTGTGCGAGCGTCGCGCGGTCGCACGCTTCGGCACCCCGACGCTCGCGCGACCGACGATCGTGGCCGGCCCCTACGACCCGACGGACAGGTTCACGTACTGGGTGCAGCGGCTCGCCGAGCCCGGCGACCACGTCGTACCACCGGACCTCGACGTGCCGACGCAGTGGGTGGACGCCCGCGACCTCGCCGCGTTCCTCGTCCGGGCCGGCGCCGAGCGGCTCGGCGGGCCGTTCACGGTGGCCGACGAGCCGCACGCCTTCCGTGAGCTCGTCGAGACGTGCGTGTCGGTGTCCGGGTCGGGCGCGCAGCTGGTGCCGCTGCCCGCCGGGGCCGTGGGTGACGGCGACGGGCAGGTGCGGCCCTGGGTCGACCTGCCGCTGTGGCTGGACCCGGCTACGAACGACAGCCCCGGGATGCTGCAGGTCAGCGCCGCGCGGGCCCGGGCGGCCGGATTCGTCACGCGGTCGCCGCAGGAGACGGTGGCCGACGTGCTCGCGTGGCTGCAGGCCGAGCCGAGGGAGCTGTCGCGCGGACTGTCGCGCGACCGCGAGGCGGAGCTGGTCCAGCAGGCTCGTCGGTAGCGCGGCGCCCGGCCGTCGTCGTCTACGCGGCGTCGTCCGGCGGCGGTGGGCATGGCGGTGGTGGCGTCGGCGTGGGTGTCGGCGTCGGCGTCAAGGTCGGCGTCAGGGTCCACGGAGGTCGTCGTGCCCAGGGTGGGTCGTCGTCGGGGGTTGTGTCCGGTGTGGGCGGTGGTGCGGTGGGGTCGCCGGGGGTGCCGTCGAGGGACAGCGGGCAGTACGGCACGGGCTCGTGGTCGTCGGCGTCGGGGTCGGCGTCGGCGTCGTGGTCGTCGGCGTGGGGTTCGAGGTGGTGCTCGGGTGGTCGGGTGGTGGCGACCAGGCCGTGGGGGCTGGTCCATCGGAGGGTGCCGGCGCCGAGCTGGTGCAGGTGCCAGTGGCCGCGGTGTTTGACGCGGTGGTGGAAGCGGCACAGGCAGGCGAGGTTGCACTCGGCGGTGGGGCCGGTGGGGTGGGGGATGGTGTGGTCGGTGTCGCAGCGTCGGGCGGCGGCGCGGCAGCCGGGGAAGCGGCAGGTGGTGTCGCGGGCGCGGACGGTGCGGGCGAGGGGCTCGGGGACGCGGTACGGGCCGGGATCGTGCTGGGTACCGGGTGCCGAGCAGGGGCCTGGGCGGTTGTCGTGGGCGGCGTGCTCGCAGCTGCCGAGTGCGCGGTCGCGGACGCGGGTGCCGGGGGTGCGGGTGAGGGCGCGGACCTCTTCGGCAGGGATGGGGCCCATTCCGGCGACCTCGCCCGGCTCGTCACCGGACTCGTCTGTTGTGACGCCGCGGAGGGTGGTGGCGGGGACGACGACGTCGATGTGGACCTGTGCGTACGGGCTGGGGGCCTGGGTGAGGTCGTGGGTGCCGGCGAGCAGGCGCAGGACGGTGTCGGCGCGCAGCTGGTCCAGCGTCGGCACCAGCGCAGCAGGGTCGAGCGTGGCGGGGTCCGGAGCGGGTTCGGCCAGCTGACCTGCGGCGCCGTTCGTGTCTGCCGCTGCCGCTGCCGCTGCCGCTGCTTCTTGCTGTTGGAGGTCTTTGAGGGTGCGGCGGGCGTCGTCCTGGGCGGTGCGGGCGAGGGTGTCCACGCGCGCCCACGCGGCGGCGACGGTCGCGGCGGGCCCGCTGACCTGCAGCACCCCCATCCCGTCCGCCACCCCCCACGCCCGCGCGCGGCGGGCGTCGCGCGCCGCCTGGCAGCGGCGGGAGGCGGCGCGGGCGTCCAGGCGCATCGCCAGCCGCCGCCCGCGGGCGGCGACCTGCGCGGGCGTGCCGGTCCGGGCGGTCGGCAGCAGCAGGCCCTCCAGCTCGGCCGCGGTGTCGTCGGTCAGGGGTGAGGCGGCCTCGGCGAGCGCGCGGGCGTGCGGCAGCGGCACGTCACCGGTGAGCATCCCGGCCAGGGTCGCGCGGTGCCGACGGTGCAGGGTGTCCGCGAGCGCCACCCGGTCCGCCGCTGCGCCGTGGGAGACGCGCAGGGCGACGGCGACCTCCGCCGCGCAGTACCGGTCGACCTCCGCCGCGTCCGCGGGCCGGCAGCACGACTGCGCCGACTCCGACTCCGACTCCGACTCCG